>JAESSQ010000272.1 GCA_016764035.1 Gammaproteobacteria bacterium | reverse complement strand
TGCAGCAAAATCAAGGCTTAACTCATGCGCAGATCGCACATATAAACTTTTAGCTGAATTCAACATCATGTCGGACGTTTTGGTAAAACTCTGCCAACTTAAAATAACCGCTATTGCCACGGTGATAGTAATAAACAACAGACTTATTATTGTTTGTAGTGAATATTTTTTTTGCATAGACAGACTTTTTATTTATCGCTTAAAAGCATTCAAAGAAACACATAACCACTTGAAAACAAATAATTTATTATATAAACCGGCATTGAACACACACATTTAATTTAAAAATCAATCGTCGATACTTGCTGATGTCAGAATATACTTTTCATGCGCTTATTGCATTCTATTTAAGACAGACCTAACAACAGGTAACACGAATGATAACGATTCTCCTGAGCAATTACATCGAAGCCCTATGACTAGCCTGGAACCAACAACAAACTTGCTCAATTTAGCAAATGGCCGCAGTGGTCGTATCGCCGATATCAAAGGTGGCAATCAGATGGTTAGACGCATGCTATCACTTGGCCTACGTGTAGGCACTATCGTAAACATGCTCAATCACCGCGGTAAAAGCGTTGTCATTCAAAATTCCGGAACCCGCGTGGCACTAGGCCCAGGCATGGCCGAAAAACTTCTGGTGGAGCCTCTCGAAAGTTGATTTGATATGGGTTGCAGTACCGATGACATTACAACTGGCAACCATGCAGCGCCAGATTCACTAACCATAGCAATAGCCGGCAACCCCAATTGCGGGAAGTCTGCGCTTTTCAATAACTTTACGGGAATCCGCCAGAAAACCGGCAATTGGCCTGGGGTCACCGTCGATCGTAAACAAGGCCATTTCGATATAAAAGGCCAAACCGTTACAGTCTATGACTTGCCTGGTATCTACTCACTTGACGCCAGCTCAATCGATGAAGAAGTAACGCGTGATTATTTATTATCACGTGATGCGAGCCTGATAATAAACGTTGTCGACGCTTCCAATTTAGAACGCAATCTTTACCTCACCACCCAGCTTCTTGAAATGGGCGTACCCATTATATTAGTTTTAAACATGATGGATGTGGCACGCAAACGCGGTGTCAAAATCGATATCAAAAAACTATCACAAGAACTTGGTTGCCCTGTTGTCCCCGTCGTGGCTATTACCAGCGAAGGCATGGACAAACTCAAAAAAGAAATTCTTTACGTGACGTCAGGTGAACACAGTGGTGGTTTTCGCCTGGCTCACGATGAAGTTGTCGAACAGGCGATTGCCGACCTGATACCTGAGCTAAAGCAATGCAGCACCATCGATACCGATAACCTGCACTGGCTCGCACTTAAACTTCTGGAAAGTGATCTCAATGCACAAAATCAATGCAGTGCGTCGATGCTCAATGAAGTCAAGAAATGGCAGACTATTATCGAGCAACGTGCTGATGAAGATGCCGATATTCATATAGCGGACAGTCGCTTCAACCATGCTCATACCCTGGCACAATCTGTCGTTCGAGAAAAAGGCAGAATTGGTAAAACTATTACCGACAAAATAGATACCATCGTCTTAAGCCCCATACTCGGCATCCCGGTATTTTTACTTGTAATGTACATGATGTTCATGTTCACCATTAATATTGGTGGTGCCTTTATCGATTTCTTTGATGGCATTGCCGGTGCCATATTCGTCGATGGTTTTTCTGAGATTTTAGCCGCCATAGGCATACCCGACGTATTACGTATTATTCTGGCAGACGGCCTCGGCGGCGGCATTCAAATCGTTGCCACCTTCATACCCATAATTACCGCACTGTATTTATTTTTATCCGCCGTAGAAGATAGCGGATACATGGCGAGAGCCGCCTTTGTCATGGACCGGTTCATGCGTGCAATTGGCTTACCGGGCAAAGCCTTTGTGCCATTAATCGTCGGTTTTGGCTGTAACGTTCCTGCTGTCATGGCAACACGTACATTAGAAAATGAACGTGAGCGCAAGCTAACCATATTAATGAACCCTTTCATGTCGTGTGGCGCACGACTGCCGGTTTATGCTTTATTTGTTGCGGCCTTTTTCCCTAGCAACGGACAGAACCTTGTCTTCGCACTTTACCTTATTGGTATTACTGTCGCCGTTCTAACGGGCTACCTTATGAAACGCACCATATTATCGGGTGAAAGTAGCGGTTTCATGATGGAACTTCCGCCTTATCACATGCCTACTCTCAAAGGTATTTTACTGCGTACCTGGGATCGCGTACGCCTGTTTATCAGGGATGCTGGCCAGGTTATCGTGATAATGGTATTAGTCATCAATGTGCTTAGCGCTATCGGCACCGACGGCACTTTTGCGAATGACAATGTAGAAGAGTCCGTACTGGCAACCATAAGCAAAGCTGCTACGCCGATCTTTGCTCCCATGGGTATCGAAGAAGATAACTGGCCTGCTGTGTTAGGTATTATTTCTGGCGTACTCGCTAAAGAAGTGGTTGTTGGCACGTTAGACACCCTGTACTCCCAGCTAGCCAGAGAAGACGCTGATTATATTGCTGTTGATGAGACCTTTAACTTCTGGCAAGCCATTAACGATGCCGCTGCCACCGTTCCAGAAAACCTCGCAGCAGTTAGCGATATGTTTGCTGATCCACTACAGATGGACGTAGGCGACATCGAAACACTGGAAGCTGCCGCTGCCGCACAAGAAGTAGACAACGCCACTTTCGGCGCGATGATTAAACGTTTCGATGGACAGGTAGGTGCTTTTGCTTACCTCTTATTTGTCCTGCTGTACTTTCCCTGTGTCGCTGTTATCGGTGCTATTCGTCGCGAAGCCGGCACACCCTGGGCAGTCTTTGTTGCATGCTGGACGACAGCCATCGCTTACATTACAGCTAGCAGCTACTATCAAATAGGCACCTTTGCGCAACACCCCTTATTTTCCAGTTTATGGCTTTCAGGTGTTGTTGTATTATTTATAGCTTTAATTTTCGGCCTTAGACAATGGGCCCATAAAGACGACGCTCAACAAGCTGATGCGACAGAAATCAACGCATGATTAAACCTTAAAAATATAATGATTTTATCTGACATACGTGACTACTTAAAACAGCGCAACCAATGCACATTAAGTGATATTGCGCTGCATTTTGACACGGACGCCGATGCCGCTCGCGGTATGCTCGATATTTGGATTCGAAAAGGTAAAGTTGAAAAAAGCTATGTTACAGCTTCTTGCGGTACAAGCTGCCAGGCATGTGACCCTGCGGCAACTGAAGTCTATATCTGGTGCGAAAATACGAATAAACTCAAGGTTGAAGTACCTGCCCCTGGCAATTGCACGCATAGTTAAAGCTCTACACAGTACAATTTTATGAGGAAATTGTGAGCCTTACTTGCCACCCTGAAATCAATAAATTTTGAACTGAACAATTACCAACTATCGACTGTTGGCTCCGTCAACAACTGCGGCTTTATCTTGCCAACACTCACTGGCCGCCCAAGTAAAAAACCCTGCTGCTGATTACAACCTGCTTCGCGCATAAACCAGTATTGCTCACTGTTCTCGATACCCTTGGCAATCGCTTGCATACCAAGCTCTCTTACCATATTAATAAGTGAACATATGATGATTTCACATCGCTTAGAATTTCCAATACCGTGTACAAAGCTCTGATCGATGGTGACTGTGCTAATTGGCAACATACTCAAAGCTGTCAATGGCGACTGCCCACTGCCAACATTATCCATACTGAATTCAACGCCATAATTCTTTAATGTCTCGCAAAAAACAAGCACTTTGCGAATATCTCGCATATGCGTCGTCTCCGTTATCTCAAATTCGAAATCAGATAACAGCACGCCATGTTTTTCACTGATTTCAATAACTTTCTGCGTATAGTAAATACTTTCACAAGAGAGCGCCGAAACATTAACGGCAATTTTTAGGTTAGGGTTAATTGCACCCTGCATGTGTTTCAAATCAATACAGGAACGTTCAAAAACCCAGAGATCCAGGGAAAATATTAACCCATGATCTTCAGCGGAGGAAATAAAAACTTCAGGATAAAACAAACCGATGCCAGGACGACGCCATCGAACTAACGACTCTAAAACATTGGCCCTGGCTGATACCGCATCAAAACGCGGTTGATAATGCAGACGTAGCTCTTCATTGCAAATCGCATGTCTTAAGTTTGAAACAAACTTATCATGCTGTTCTACAGAACTCTGTTTCCTTGCTAATTCGGTGCGTCCATTCTTAGAAAAGATATCATTTTTCATAAGTAACCCGTGTTATATACTTTATATAATAGCACTTAAAAATACATATTTCTGTGAGTCAGACTAACTATGCTCGACACATTAACTTATAAATTGGTAGCAAAAATCCAGGCAACACCTGCGCCTGCGCATAATAATCATTCTGCTCTACCAATGGAATTACTTCAAATTCTGCACCGGAAAGGTTTTGATATCGAAATAAAAGCAAAATTAATAAAGTTCGATGTTCGCCAATTCGCAATATAATCCACAAAAATTCCACTATAACCGCCACCTGAAACGAACTGTGATCTTCCTGGCTGTAAAAATTCTGGTCGCACGTCATATATTTATAGCAAATAATACTTGATTTCTTAACAAATGGGAATATAATCCCAACTATGAGCAGTAGAATAAACAACATTTTAAACGAAGTGGCCTCAAAATTTTGCGGCCTTTGATACGAATCCTTATCCGTAACGGGATAGCCAGTAGTAGCTTCGAAGAGCTGGTACGTAAAGCCTATGTCAAAGAAGCATTTGCTATGGGCAAAAAAAACTGCCAAAAAACGACCGTTTCCAGTGTTTCTGCCCAAACGGGGTTGTCACGTAAAGAAGTTAAACGGTTAAATGAACTAGTGACTCACATAACACGGACATCGAGAAAAAATATAATCGCGCGGTACGAGTCATTAGCGGCTGACTAAACGATGACGCCTTCACCGATGCCTCCGGTAACACAAAATCATTACCTATTACTAAATTACCAGCAGCAAATGACCGGAACTCTTTTTCAGCATTAGTAAAAAATACAGTGGTGATATAACGACGAAAGCAATGCTAGACCTTTTAATAGCTACCGATTGTGTACGGCTTAAAGATAGTAAAATACAACTGATAAAACATGCTTACGTACCAGGTAATGATTCAATTGAAATCATACGTATATTAGGTGCAGACACAAACGAACTTATTATTATAAGTAAGACATAACATAAACAGGCGGATGTGCGTTATTTTCATCAACTCAAAAACCTACTAAAACAGGAATAAATATGCAAAAGCCAAATGGTATTAAACCTGAAACGCACTATCACTCTAATCCCACTTTAGAAAATCAAAACAATATTTTTATCCTGGCTTTACGCAACGCTATCAAAAAAAATCTGCTCTCTGTTCAATATCAACCCAGATACGACGTACTCGATGGATGCTCATACACATTAGAAGCCCTGGTTCGTTGGCCAAACAACGCGTCGAGCACACTCCAACCTGAATCATTTTTAAATGTTGCGATTAAACATGGTCTTATCTATACCCTTGACCAAAGTGTATTCAAAAAATGCTGTAGCGACCTAATATGGTTTCACAAAAATATCGACAAGAATATTAAAATAGCCGTAAATATATCGCCAATGGAATGCGAAAGTATGCATCATATACGCAAACTAATAAATATTTGTGAGTCGTCAGGATTATCAATGAATAATTTTGAATTCGAAATCACAGAACATACGCATATTAATGATTACAGAAAAATAAAAGCTTTCTGTAACATTATGATTGAGCGTGGTGCTACCATCAGTCTTGATGATTTTGGTACAAGTTTTTCGCCTTTGAGCAACCTCTGTGAACTACCAATAAGCTACATTAAAATTGATAAGAGCTTTACAGACAAGATTGGCTATGGAGGTCGAAGCGCAATCCTAATCAAACACCTAATAAAACTCGCTCACGAGATGGACATTAAGGTCGTTTCTGAAGGTATAGAACATGCCTATCAACGTGACTATATGATCAAAATAGGCTGTGATCAACTACAAGGGTATTATATGTGTAAACCACTTGACCCTTATTCAATTTCAACGCGACAGATGAAAATGTAACAAATATTTATAGTATATAAAATACGATTTTCAAACATTAAAAAGCCAGCTGTAACATACAACTGGCTTTTTCAGAATATCAACTTATTTGAGAGCTGAAAATATTAAAACTTATAGCTGGCGTTGGGCGCCATCTACCGTAATTTCCACACGACGATTTTTCGCACGGCCTTCACGAGTAGCGTTATCTGCAACAGGATTACTTTCACCATAACCAATTGTCGTTATTTTATCCGGATTTGCACCATTCGCGACCAGTTCTGCTTTTACCGCTTCGGCACGTTTTTCAGAAAGTTGCTGATTAAACGATGCAGCACCTCGATCATCGGTGTATCCTTCTATTACCACAGTGTCTACTGTTTCACCTTTAAACTGATTCATCAATTCAACTACAGCTGCTTTTCCTTCTGCACTTAATGTACTGCCACCTAACGCAAAAGTTGCGCCCGAAGCCAGACTCAGCTTAGTAAGTTGAGGCGTTGCCGCTTTCGCTTCAGCAGGAGCCACGACTTTTTTCTCGGCAACAGCGGGCTTGACAGCGATTTTAGCTGTACGACCTTCGCAACTATCAAGAGACTCTTTTTCAGTCCAATAGACTGTACGTAAACATAAGCCTGCTCCATCACGAATAATTGAGCCCTCACTGTCTGACCAGTATGGACTAGGGTGCGCCAAAACTTGTGTCGTTGCTGCACATAGAATTAGTGCTGTTAATGTTTTTATTTTCATGTAAATACCTTTTAAATAATCAATGGGATATTAAAATCAATCGAACACTGCATAAACAGTATGTCATGACATTTTTCAAAGAAGGACGTTATTAATAAATCTATAACCATAGCTACTTTACCGGTGCATTATGAACCATATAAACGACTAAGACTAGCCAGCAAGGCTTATTATCATTTAAGGCAATTCTGCTTAATTAGCATAAATTCTGACGTTACTCTAACAATGCCTTCAATCCATCAAGGTGTGACTTAGCTTTGCTCTGTGTCGATTTTTGTTTTGAAGCTTTACCACCTAGCCACTCAATTTCATCTTCAGGCAGCTCATCCAGAAAACGACTCGGCTCACAGAGTATTTTCTCACCATAACGTTTTCTTGTTCTCGCCATAGTCATGGTTAAGCTTTTTTCTGCGCGGGTAATACCAACATAAGCCAGCCGTCGCTCTTCTTCGATGTTATCTTCTTGAATGCTTGTGGCGTGCGGAATAAGCTCTTCTTCAAACCCTACTAAAAACACATGCGGAAACTCTAAGCCCTTAGCAGCATGTAACGTCATTAACTGTACTGCATCCAGCTCGGTCTCATCCTGATTTCGCTGCAAAATATCCATCAATGATAACTGTGCCATTAATTCGGCCACATTGGCGTCCGAATTTTTTTTCTGTAGACGTGCTAACCAGTTCATTAATTCGATAACATTTTTCCAACGTCTTTCGGCAGTTTCAATATCTTTACTCTGATCACGCAACCAACTTTCATAATAAACATCATCGAGTAACTGCTGCATTATTTCGGTAGCCGGTTCATCTTCTGCACGGTGCGCCAGTCGCAACAGCCAGTTGGTAAATATAGATAGATTTTTATACGCGCTTTGAGATATCTTAGTTTCCAGACCAGCTTCACTGCACGCGGTTAACATACTCACATCTCTTTGCGTGGCATATTTACCCAATTTTTCCAACGTTGCCGCACCGATACTTCGACGTGGCGTATTGATGACACGCAAAAATGCGGCGTCATCATCTGGGTTCACCAGTAATCTTAAATAGGCGACAATATCTTTTATTTCTGCGCGCTCAAAAAAAGAAATGCCACCACTGACCACATAAGGAATGTGCATGCCTCGTAGATACGTTTCAAATACACGCGCCTGAAAATTACCTCGATATAAAATCGCATAGTCTTTATATCGGGTCAGTTTTTGAATTTTATGCGATTGCAACTCCATGCAAACGCGTTCACCTTCATCTTCTTCGCTGTTGCATTGAATCAGGCGAACTTCATCGCCCATGCCGAGGTCGCTCCACAGTTTTTTCTCATAGACGTGTGGGTTATTTTTTATTAACTCGTTAGCTAATTTTAAGATACGCCGTGTTGAACGATAATTTTGTTCAAGTTTTATTACTTTTAACGAAGGAAAGTCTTTTGCCAGTTGCTCCAGATTTTCTGGTTTTGCACCACGCCAGGCATAGATAGACTGATCATCATCACCTACTGCGGTTAAACATTGGCGTTTATCTGCCAGCATTTTAACCAGTTCATATTGCGTGGCGTTAGTATCCTGATATTCATCAACCAGTAAATAATGAATTTTATTTTGCCAGTTTTGTAATATATCGCTATGCGTCTTAAACAGGTAGGCCGTCTGTAAGATCAGATCATCCAAATCAAAAGCATTATAGGCATGCAGTTGTCGCTGATACTTTCCGTATAATTGAGCAATAGTATGTTGCCTGTCATCTTCTGCTGCCAGCAACGCCTGCTCTGGCATAAGGCCGTCATTTTTCCATTGTGATATTTGCCAATGTGCGGATTCGGCAGCGTCCAGACCACGCTCACCGGTCACTTTTAACAACTCTGACAAGACCGTTATACAGTCCGCTGAGGCAAACACAGAAAATCCTGCTTTGTAATCCAATGCAGCATACTCTTTCTGCAAGATGCTTAAGGCTAAACGATGGAAGGTGGATACACGCAAACCTCGACCAGCTTTACCGCCCAGCAATTTCTTCACCCGACTTTTCATTTCCTGCGCTGACTTATTGGTGAATGTCAGTGCTGCGATACGTGACGGTGAAATACCACACTCACCAATCAAATAAGCAATTTTTTCAGTGATCACGCGAGTTTTACCACTGCCCGCACCTGCCAGAACCAGCATCGGTCCGTCGATGGTATAAGCGGCTTGGCGTTGCTGAGGATTTAAACCCGACTTACCTGATGGTTGCTTTTTGGAATACGTCATAGAGGCGGCGCATTTTACTTGATAGTGTTTGCAGTATGTTCATCAACGGGAAATATTTTCAATTTTTCTGTATTAAAAATAACAAGAACGACTTCACTAATTCCAAAAATCGTATCTCCCTCGTCAGCTCCTTTATTATCATCCTTAATTTTAAGCGTACCACTTATTACAAACCCCAGGTTAAAACCTTAATCCGTTATATCATGTGTGTAATTAACTGATCAAAACTGGCTAAGCTTTTGGTTTACTATACTTTATCAACAAAAACGACACACCCAACAAAGATCATCGACCTGAAAATACCGTTATCGACGTAGTCGTCATCCATTCGATCAGTCTACCGCCGGGGCGTTATGGCAGTGACGATATCGAACGTTTTTTTCAAAATCGATTAGATAAAGACGCACACCGTTATTTTAATGAGATACACGAGATGCAGGTCTCGGCGCAGATACTAATCAAGCGCACAGGTGAAGTCGTGCAGTTTGTACCCTTTAATGAACGTGCGTGGCATGCCGGCCAGTCGATGTTTGAAGGACGCAATGTTTGCAATGATTTTTCCATCGGTATTGAGCTAGAAGGCACAGATACGGAAAAGTTTGAAGATATACAGTATAAAAAACTCGGGCCAGCTAATCAAAACATTACGCCATACTTAGCCTCAATATAAATAATATCAAGTTGAAGGATAGTGTATTAATCATTGATAATGTAAAGCTTTTATTATTCTGAGCGAATAATGTAGGCATAAAAAAGCCCCGCATATGCGGGGCTTTTTTAATCATGCGACTAAAATTATAGCTTAGCTATGTTTTCTCTTTCTAGAAAAACCAATACCAGCTAGACCAAGTCCAAGTAAAGCCAAAATTGCTGGCTCAGGAACGCCAACGGGAGCAGAAAAACCACCGATTACTGTAGTTGCAGAACCGAAAGAAGAGTCCGTTGCTTGTGCGCTAAATCCAAATATATCACCAATTGATACAAGAAAAGATGCTGAACCTGATTGTGCTCCAAATAGGCCATCAACTGTAACTTGTGTAAAAACGCCATTTAACAACCATCCAAACGAATCAAATTCGGATCCATCAACGTCAACCGTAGCGTAAGACCAGCCAAAACTCACTAATCCATTACCTAAAGACGCAATAGTAAAATCTGTACTTGCGAAGGGGCCGCCAAAATTATTGCCATTAACATTACTGCTTACTTCGATAATAGCAAATGGTGCTGCTATTGTACTAATAGAACCACCATCTAGTGATACAGTGCAGTTGGACACATCATAACCGCCAGTGAAATCGTTGATGATTCCCGCATTTGCAGAACCTGCAAACAAAAATACAAATAAAATAATAAATTTCTTCATTTCCTTTCCTTTTTTTATTAATAAAATTTTATGTTACGTGTGTAATAATGCAACATGCGTGCCAATACCGCAACTAATTGTTTTTTATATTGTTTTAATTTTTTTCATCGCGGTAGCATAGTGTAAGTGTAAAAAATAATGACACAAAACCCTGTTTTTGTTAAATGTTTTTACATTTATAACATTATCTCCAATAATCACTTCGCGATTACAAGTAACATGTAAAAAAGAACCACGCAAACACAAAACGCCTCGCACATTTCTGTATATTTTTTTATAAAATAAATAAGTTATGGACTCGCCAAACTATGTAATCAGCTAAAATTTTAACTGTCAATAAATCTTACAACGCGACCAACTTTAGGTCGATTGTTCTAACAAATGACGAAACACACCCGACAACTTACCCAGTTAACGCATACATATATACATTTGTACTGTTACCGTTAGCCACTGCGCTACAAATACAACAATGTACAATAATAAAGCCGATGAACCTATAATAAAACAATGAAAACACACCCAACAACTGGTCTACTCGACAAATGCCAACAATGCCCCTCTGCCAATAAAGATAACCGCCCTGAAAATACAGCCATCGACTTAATTGTCATTCATTCAATTAGTTTGCCGCCGGGACATTATGGCGGTGACCATATCGAGCGTTTTTTTCAAAATCGATTAGATAAAGACGCACACCCCTATTTTAATGAAATACACCAGATGCAGGTCTCGGCGCATATACTAATCAAGCGCACAGGTGAAGTCGTGCAGTTTGTACCCTTTAATGAACGCGCATGGCATGCCGGCCAGTCAATGTTTGAAGGACGCAATGTTTGCAATGATTTTTCCATCGGTATCGAACTGGAAGGCACAGACACAGATGAATTTGAAGATATACAGTATGAAAAACTCGGGCAACTCATTATTGCATTACGTAACACCTACCCGAAAATTGCAGACCACATAACAGGACATAGCGACATTGCACCGGGTCGCAAAAAAGACCCCGGCAGCGGCTTTGACTGGAACACACTCGATGGCATTATTAACAACCACTCTTGAGTTCATTCATAGTCAAACCACAGAGAAACCGCTATAGTTACACAAACGATAACTCTGATTAATAACAATAAAGAATAACATCAGTTTATGGCATTAATATCTATCATTCTTGGCCTCTTTCTCGATCGTACTTTTCGTCATTTGCATGATTTACGCGACATGACATGGTTTGAATTTTACGTACAAAAAATTCAACAAGTGGCGGGTAAGTTCACACCAGCCATACAATTCATTATTATTATCACGCCACCTTTTTTATTATTTCTAGGAATGCAGGTGATACTCGATGATTTTTTATTTAACCTGCCAGCATTTATATTTGGTGTCATTGTCTTTATCTACTGCCTGGGCCCCGCCTGTTTAAGTACGGATATAGAAGCTTATATCCACGCAAGAACCATGGGCGACGACGATGACGCTTTACACTATGCAGGCACCATCACCGGTTCAGTCGCCTCACCCTTACCTGACCAACAGACCAGTGATGTGACACGTGCTATTTTATATATCGCTAACGAACGCATTTTTGCCACCATCTTCTGGTTTATTATACTTGGCCCATTGGGCTGTATGACTTACCGCCTGATTAGCGAGCTTAGTAAACAGATTGAATTTAATGCATTGGCTGAATTTTCAGATTACATACATTCCCTTATGGCGTGGGTTCCCGCACGTATGCTTGCTGCAGGTTACGCCCTTATCGGTAATTTTGACTGCGCCTATCATGCTTATAAAAATCGCGCCTATGCAAGCGATTTTTCACAAAGCAATAACGACGTGCTGATAACTACTGGCCTCGGTGCGATGCAAAAGGTAGAAAACGGCGACGAACTCGCAAGTATCTATACGGCGCAAACACTTGTAATTCGAGCAATTATCGTTTGGATTAGTATTCTGGCTGTATTAACACTTGGCGGCATTCTTAACTAGTTATCTATATCTTCACAATAAATTTATGACTACATACATTGATGTAATTCGACATGGCGAACCTGTAGGTGGCAGACGCTATCGCGGCAACAATATTGACGACCCACTAACAGAAAAAGGCTGGCGACAAATGCGCTCAGCCATGCCTGCATCACCACCATGGCAACATATCGTATCGTCACCATTAACGCGTTGCCTCGATTTCAGCAAGGAACTAGCAAACAGCTTATCAATACCAATAACCGTTGAAGACAATGTAAAAGAAATCGGCTTTGGCGAGTGGGAAGGGAAAACACCTGATGACATTCTTGCCGAAGACAGTGAAGCACTAAACAAGTTTTTACTCGACCCGGTTAATAATCGCCCCAGCGGTGCGGAGCAGCTCGATGTTTTTTCAGATCGCGTTTGGCAGGCTTACCTTAATATCGCTAATCAACATCAAGACAAACATGTTTTGATTGTGGCACATGCCGGGGTTGCCCGAGCCATTACTGCAAATGTGTTAAAGATGTCTCTTGATAATGTATACAGTCGTCTTAAAATTGAATATGGCGCGATTATTCGTACAGCTATCGAAGACAACATGCCTGCAAAGCTTATTATTCAAGGCACGAAATAAAACAACGTTTGCAATAGCGTAATTCTAAGCAGCTACTTCTTTGGTTTTTTAGCCGCTACTCGCAACGCTGCCGAATACGCTTTATTCGCCCACACAGCCATCACTTCGCCATCCTCTAAAGATTCTTCTGGCGCCTGGTAGTAAGACATCTTAAATGCTTTATCTTTTTTCATATAAATAAAAGCATCCAGTCCATTATCGATAAAATCAGGCTCGTTTTCTTTATCTACCTTCAGAAAAACAACGCCGTCAGCAATTAAACCAAACATCAAGCCGTCAATAAAAAGACCATGTCCACCAAACATGCTTTTTGCATGTACCGGCCCAAGTCCCTGCATTAATTCGACGATATATGAAACAAAGGCTTTATCTTTTTTTGTTGTCGTCATTTAGATATGAAATGATAATAAATCACTACGATCACCCTCCTCTTTTTATTAAAGATTCTACTACTGGATTCGATATAAAGAGAACAACAATTTCTTACGGTTATAACACATGAATGACGCAGTAAATGATACGTATCACAAAGCCTTAGCTCTGAACATGGACAAAAATAACTACGGCACGATTGCTGAAATCGGCGCCGGACAGGAAACTGCTCGTTGGTTTTTTAAAGTCGGTGGCGCGGCAGGCTCTATTGCAAAAGCGTTGTCTGCCTACGATATGCAATTCAGTGATTCTATCTATGGAACCTGCCAACGTTACGTTAGTCGTGAACGACTACATTCCATGTTAAAAACCGAATACAATTTACTGGATAAGCGACTTAGTGATGATAAAGCTTCTGGTTGTACGTTTTTCTCTTTTGCAAACACGGTAACGACGTTTAACTATGCACAGCAACGTTCGGGACACGGATGGTTAGGCATTCGGTTTCAAACATGTCCACACGAAATGGTGTCAGAAATTCATCTGCATGTTGCCTTAAAAGGCAGTACCAACACATTAGACCAGACAGCATTAGGCATACTTGGCGTCAACCTTATCTATGGCGCACACTATAAACACCGTGATTCAACAGCGCTGCTCACGTCGCTGATGGATAATCTTTCTACCAATCAGCTTGAAATCGATATGATTGATTTCAACGGTCCTGCATTTAAACAAATCGACAATCGTTTAATGGCACTAAAACTTGTGCAACTAGGCTTAACACATGCCGCAATGTTCCAGTCCGATGGTAAATTAGTGCAACCGGCCGAGGCACTCTATAAAAAAGCCGTTCTGATTGAGCGCAGTCGGTTTCGACCACCGACTAAATTAAACATCGATTTACTCGATTGCGCCTACGAAGCTTTTTGTAACGAAACCGATGTGAACCGAGATGAAGTAATCGTATTAAGTGAGATGACTCTACAAAATCTGACATACGGTGACGATATCAATATCGAAGATTTTTTACAGCGTATCGACATTTTATGTGCACTTGGTAAGAACGTGATGATTTCAAATTACGCCGAGTTTTACCGCTTAGCGCAGTATCTCTTCGAACAAACCAACAAACCTGTTGCCATAGCATTAGGTGTACCTACACTACGCCAGATATTTAATGAAAAATATTACGAAAATCTTGACGGCGGCATCCTCGAAGCCTTCGGTCGATTATTTCGCAATGACATGCGCCTGTACGTTTGCCCTTCGATACAAACTACCGGTGAACTAACAACCATGCATGACCTGAAAGTACAAAAACACTTACAGCACCTATACAGTCATCTAATAGAAAATAAATTTATCCGTAATCTGGATACTGTTGATCAAAATAACTTATCGATTCATGCCGATGCGGTGTTTGAAAAAATTCGTAACGGTGATGCTTCATGGCAAACGCAGGTGCCACAAGATGTCGCAAATATAATCAATGAACGCGGTCTATTCAAACAGGGAACATAAAAAACAGACGCTGATTAACTCAACATCTGTTTTACAATATCGCACATTAAGACCTATCTTAAAACCACACGTAAACCACCAACGGTCATGGTTACGTTATTATCATCAAACTTACCTTTGACTTTAATCGTCTTAATATTTGCAGAATTATTCAAATAACTCGCTCGAATTATTTCTATTATTGATAACCGACAAGATCGATATGTCTGTGTATTTACACGTTTATATGTTGATCACAACCTAACAATTAATTTACGTATTAAACAGGAAGTTAATGACCTTTTTACGATCTATATAGCGGGCGTGGGTTTTGTATGGAAATAAAAAAAGCGAGGCTCG
>JAESSQ010000271.1 GCA_016764035.1 Gammaproteobacteria bacterium | reverse complement strand
TTTAAATCACTTGATTCCATAAAACTTTCTACTGATTCTGTTGGTCATATGCGGTAGTATTTCCGCTTTTTAAGGTCAACACCATTTAACCACGTTTATGATACCCAGAACCACTAGCATCAATTTAATATGAAATTATTTACCATGCACCTCCTTTGGAATAAACACTGCCGATTTTTTATTACTCAGGCACCCGTAGTAACAGTCATCTTCTGTACCATTGTGCTTAGTGCTTGTGCCGGATGGCTGCCTGAACCACATAGGCTGGACCTACAACAAGGCAACACCATCAAACTTGCGCAATTAGAAAGCATTACACTAGGCATGAGAAAGGATGAGGTTCGAAGAATTATGGGGTCGCCCATGTTATCTGACCCCTTCCATAATCAACGTTGGGATTACATCTTTCGTTTTATTCCCAACAAAGGCTTTGTTAGAAAATCACTGCTGACACTGTATTTCGAAGATGACATTTTGATTAAAATCGATGACTCACAGTACATAGAGCCTTAAGAAAACAATACAAGGTAAGAGTTATTACTGTAAGAATGGTTTAAATATGATGGTTTTCACTTAACAAACCATCAACCACCTTTCTTCATTTTCTTGCCCTCCGCTGCGCGTTTTCGCCTAACTTCTTTGGGGTCAGCAATTAATGGTTGGTATATTTCGACACGATCACCGTCCGACAAAACGGTACTCATCGCCGTTATTTTGCCAAAGATACCTACTTTGGCACCTTCTATTGACGACTCAGGGAAACCCATCATAATGCCTGACTGCGCAATCGCAGTTTCAACCGTCGCACCCAAATCCACTTTAATGGTGCGGATAAGTTGTTTCTCTGGCGTGGCATAAGCTACTTCTATGTTTATACGTTCATTTTCCAACACCTATATTACCCTCTCTCGCCATAAACAACAGCGGCACGTTTGCAAAATGAATCAACCAATGAATTCGCTATTTGCGTAAATATGGGTTTCGCCGCTATAGACATCATCGCATTATCAAATTCAAAGTTCAGTTCGAGCATTACCCGACATGCATTATCAGTTTTAAGCGCATCAAATTGCCAATAACCACTTAAACGCTTAAAAGGCCCATCAACCAATTGCAGTTCTATTCGGTTGTTTTTGAACAATCGGTTATTTGTTGTGAACGATTTATTTAATACACCTTTAGCAATTTCTACCGATGCAACCATTTCTGTGTCGCTCTCGCTTATTACCGAAGATGAACGACACCAGGGTAAAAACGATGAGTAACCCGCGACATCATTAACCAAATGGTACATTTCTGCCGGTGAATAATGCACCAGCGCATTGCGTTTAATATGAGACATACAATTTATTACGATACCTCGCCGGTGTAGCTTTTCAGATAGCACCAACCGCTTTCAAAAATACAACCATCACCGCCAGAGGCGTAATGTATCGAACCAGAACGCGCCATAGTTTATAGATTATTGGGAAAGTAGCTAGTTCTTCACGTGTTGATTGTTCACGCATTACCCATGCAGCAAAAATCGCTATAAAAAGGCCACCTAGCGGTAACATAATGTTGGCTGTCAAATAATCCAGCGTATCGAAGAACGTTAGTTTCTCGAATAAAAAGGGAATAGTTAATGTTTTGTCTTTCCAAATATTAAAGGAAAATACTGTTCCTAGCCCGACAAACCAGGTAAAAAAACCAATGCTTATTGACGCATATATACGACTATAACCTTTGTTTTCTACCATGTAAGCAACGGCCGGCTCGATAAGTGATATCGCTGATGTCCAGGCAGCAAACACCAGTAACACGAAGAACATAACACCAATCAGTGTGCCTCCATCCATGTGACCAAAGGCTATAGGTAGCGTCTGAAATATCAATCCAGGCCCTGCTCCTGGCTCCAAACCGTTTGCAAACACGATAGGGAAAATGGCCATACCCGCTAGCAAAGCCACAACAGTATCTGCCAGGGCGATTAAAATGGCGGCCTGAGCGATAGAATGCTGATCTGACAAGTAAGAACCGTAAACCATAATCGCACCCATGCCAAGGCTCAAGGTAAAAAATGCATGCCCCATAGCAATTAGAATGCCTTTGCCATCGATGGGGCCGGGGGTAAACAGAAAACGAATGCCGTCCATAAAGTACCCCGTCGACATAGCGTAAATAACGATTAAAAGTAAAAAGCCAAACAACAATGGCATCAATAAAGTAACCGCTTTTTCGATACCATCTTTCACGCCGCGCGCCACCACCATTATCGTTATCACCATAAAGATGGTGTGCCACGCCAGCAAACGCTCCGGATCACTAACCAGTTCTGTGAATATACTGTTTGCACCATCCGCTGTAACACCGAGAAACATACCGCCTGCGGTTCGAAATACATAAGACATCGCCCAACCGGCAATAACACTGTAATACGAAAGGATTAAAAAGCCTGCAGCAACGCCCATCCAGCCTAACCAGACCCAGGAGGGATTACGCCGCTCTTCTTTCGCCAGCGCCGCCATGGTATTAATCGGGCTTTGCTTACCACGGCGCCCAATCATGATTTCTGCCATCATAATAGGAATACCGATCAGTGCAATACACAACAAATAAACCAGTACAAAAGTACCACCACCATTTTCACCGGTAATGTAAGGAAATTTCCAGATATTTCCGAGACCCACTGCAGAGCCGGTGGCGGCAAGAATAAATACCGTTCGGCTCGTCCACTGACCATGAATTGAAGTGCGATTATTGCCCATGATTATTACTCATCATTTTTAACCGAATTTATTAAACCGTAACTATTAAGATAATTATCTACGAATTTTTATTGATGTATCTTTAACAATTTATAGCACCGACTCAAGCTATTTATAAGAATTGACAATGAATAATCGATTAGCCCAACCGATTAGCTCAGCTTTATCATGACAGTGAGATAATTCTGCCCTATACTTGCCAGCCTTATTTTGACAATAAATTCATCATTATAATCTGTACGCCATGGCGAAAAAATCTAAAAAGAAACTAAACGACAATACCATCGCACGCAATCGAAAGGCCCGTTATGACTATACCATCGAGAGTAACTTTGAAGCGGGTTTGGTACTGGAAGGCTGGGAAGTTAAAAGCTTGCGCGAAGGGCGCGTCCAGATTGATGAAAGTTACATCTTCGCTAAAAACGGTGAACTCGAATGGATTGGCGGTACCATCACCCCACTGATTTCGACCTCCACCCATATTCATCCGAGCCCTACCCGAGCAAGAAAAATTTTAATGCATCGATATGAGATCGATCGTCTCATTGGCCAAATCGAACGTAAAGGTTATACGCTGGTTCCACTGGCTTTATTCTGGAAAAAAAATGGCCGAGTAAAACTGGATGTAGGACTTGCCAAAGGTAAGAAAGAACATGATAAACGTGCTTCTATCAAGGAACGTGACTGGCAACGTGAGAAAGCACGCACCTTAAAAATTCGTTAAACAACAAGCAGTAAGCTCATTTCCATAAACTGATATCACCCATTTTCTCAATAATTGTCTGATGCGCGTTCAGCTCATCATTATTGGCCAAAATTATTTTGATGGGTTTCCTGTTATCCAGGCTATTTTTAGCAGACGTACCTGCCACTGGACTAACATCTGCATTGTCCAATATAAGTGCACTTTGACCGCCGGTCATGTGTAAATACACTTCAGCGAGCAGTTCAGCATCAAGTAAAGCGCCATGTAGCTCTCGATGCGCGTTGTTTACCTGGTACTCTTTACACAGCATATCCAGATTATTTTTCTTACCCGGACGCATTTTACGCGCCATTACCAAGGTATCAATTACTGTGCAATAGGTTTCTGTCTTACCGTATTCTGCACCAGCCTGTGTTAATTCATGGTCAATAAAACCAACATCAAATGGCGCGTTATGGATGATTAATTCGGCACCATCAACGTACTCGATAAAATCTTTAACGATATCCAAAAAACGTGGTTTATCTGCAAGAAATTCATTGCTAATGCCATGTACCGCTTGCGCACCTTTGTCGATTTCACGATCAGGTTGCAGATACTGATGATAATTATTACCCGTCAACCGTCGGTTAACCATCTCAACACAACCAATTTCTATAATTTTATGACCTTGTCTGGGGTCTAAACCGGTGGTTTCAGTATCGAGTACAATTTGTCTATTTTGTATTTGCTTCATAGTATTTATTAACGACACGCCTTAGCAATATCTCTATTTAACAAAATGTCTAACGTAACATTTCATCAATGCCACGATTTGCCAATGCATCAGCACATTCGTTGCCTTCATCACCAGCATGGCCCTTAACCCACTGCCAACTTACTTCATTGACCTGTACAGCGGCATCCAGTCGTTGCCATAATTCGACATTTTTCACCGGTTTTTTGGCTGCCGTTTTCCAGCCTTTTTTCTTCCAGTTGGGTAACCATTTTGTCATACCGTCGAGTACATATTTAGAGTCAGTAAATATTTTAACGGTGCAAGGACGCGTCAACGACTCTAGCGCCTGAATCACCGCCATCAATTCCATACGATTATTTGTGCTCTCGACCTCGGAACCAAACAGGTCTTTTTGTTGTCCATTGTAACGTAAACTGGCACCCCAACCACCGGGGCCAGGGTTACCGCGGCAAGCACCGTCGGTATAAATATCAACATTTTTTGTACTCATATAGGCCTAATTTTGTTTTGATGCTGTACAATTTGATTAGTAAAAACGTGATGGAATCTTAGCAGACTAACGCACTACCGCTTTGACCCATTCTCATAAAAATAATAATAATAAAGTTGAATTATCTTGAATATCCCATTTTTCACCGTGATTAAATCCGTAACAAACGTCTTTCTTTTTTGCAGTCTTTTTATCATTGCCGCTTGTAATGAAACCATATCAGACCACAAATCTAGTGATACACAAACTGGTACATCAGCTACACAAAACGTTGCTGAACACACGCCATCCGTCGCATCTGAAAAAAAATCAGAATCCATTAAAAATATTTGGCCACGCATTCAGACGGGATTTAAAATACCTGTAGATATTAAGCATAAAGCATTGCAAAACGAACTAGCCTGGTTTGCAAAAAACAAGCATTACATGCAACGTGTTTTGCAACGGGCCGATCCATTCTTGTTCTACATTCTTGAACAAACAGAAAAGCGTAACCTGCCCACAGAGCTTGTTTTACTACCTATTGTAGAAAGTGCCTACCAGCCTTTTGCATACTCCCACGGTCGAGCAGCAGGCATCTGGCAATTCATACCAGCTACTGGGCGACTCTACGGACTCAAACAAAACTGGTGGTATGACGGTCGACGTGATATTTATGCTTCCACACAGGCCGCATTGAACTATCTCGAAAATTTAAACACCTTGTTTAAAGGCGACTGGATGTTAGCACTGGCGGCATATAACTCAGGTTCCGGCACGGTGCAACGTGCCATTAAACGTAACAAGCAACTAAATCGTCCTACCGATTTCTGGCATTTAAAGCTACCCAAAGAAACCCGCGCGTACGTACCCAAATTACTTGCCCTTAAAGAGCTTATCGCTAACCCGGAAAAATACGCAATTAATTTACGCGACATAGCCGATTCACCAGGCTTTAAACAAGTTAAAACTACTGCACAGATTGATCTTGCCCTGGCGGCCGAACTTGCTAATATCGACCTTAAAACGTTATATAACTACAACCCTGGATTTAATCGTTGGGCAACAGATCCTGATGGACCCCACAGCTTGATACTACCTGTGAACGCTGCGGCAACATTTGAAAAAAACTACGCGTTACTGCCAGCAGATAAACATATACAGTGGACCCGTCACAAAATTAAAGCCGGTGAAACCCTGGGGCATATCGCCATTAAGTACAATACGTCTGTAACACATCTAAAAACAGTGAACAGCATATCGGACAACAATATTAGACAGGGAAAATACCTTATCATCCCTGTTGCCAGTAAAAACAAAAGCAGTTACGCACTGTCAGCAACACAACGTTTAAAGTCCACGCAAAACATAAAACGTGGCCGTGGAAAAACGCGTATTAATCATGTCGTGCAAAATGGCGAAAGTTTCTGGGAAATTGCAAAAAAATATAAAGTTAAAATGCATAGCTTGGCCAAGTGGAATGGCATGGCCATAAAAGATACGTTGAAAAAAGGTCAGAAACTGGTTGTATGGACCAAAACGACATCATCAGCAAGTACGCACAACCCGAACAGCACCATAAAATCCATTCATTACACCGTCAGAAATGGGGACTCTTTATCTCGAATAGCCTCCAAGTATCGCGTTAATGTTAAAGACCTGCATCGTTGGAATACACTTAATAACAAGTATATTCAGCCTGGTCAACGTCTAAAATTGTATATTGATGTAACCGAACAAAGCAGCCATCAAAGTTAATCTACTTATTCGAATTTAAGCCAAATTAACCTATACTTAGCATTATTTCTAAATTGGCAAGGATACGATGAGCACGAAGATTTCATTTCTGGAACTTAACAACTATCAACCTCTCGATACGCTAACACCAGAAAACCTGAAAGAAATCGCCAACGAACTCGATATCGTCGAACTAGCTAACGGCGATATCGTTTTCGAAGAAGGCGACAAAGACGATCACCATATTTTTTTATACAAAGGCAGTGTCGATTTAATAAAAGCCGGTAAAATATTAAAAACACTAGAAGCCGGAACTGCGGATACCAAATCAGCATTAGCTCATATAATACCCAGAAATTTTTCCTGCAGCGCTTCGTCTGATGCCATCATTTTCAACGTCGACGCTGACCAACTCGACACCATGCTGGCCTGGAACCAAACAGGGAGTTTCCAGGTTGAAGAACTAAGCGATAACGACGATGACTGGATGACTCGTCTATTACAAACTGAAGTCTTCCGTCGTATTCCACCTGCTAATATACAGGCGATTTTCACCAGCCTTGAAGATATCGATGTCAATATCGGTGACAGTATTGTCAAACAAGATGATGCCGGTGATTATTTTTATATCATAAAATCCGGACGTTGCATGGTTACTCGCAAGAATCCCGGACAGGATAAAGACATCAAACTTGCCGACCTGAGCACCGGCGACACTTTTGGTGAAGAAGCTTTGATTTCGGACGCCACACGTAATGCTTCAGTCGTCATGTTAAGCAAAGGAACATTAAGTCTGTTATCGAAAGAAAATTTTCTCAAATTACTCAATGAACCTATTGTTGAAAAAATCGACTATACCGCGGCAAACCTAAAAGTTAACTATGGACAGGCCATCTGGCTGGATGTTCGCTTGCCTGCTGAGTACCAATCGGCACACATAAAAGACGCGACCCATATGCCATTAATATCTTTACGCTTAAAAATGCAAGAACTCGACCCAATGGTCAATTATATTTTATATTGTGATACCGAACGACGAAGCGCATCGGCTTCTTATATATTAAGCGAAAAAGGTTTTAAAACATCAATTCTTAGCAATGGCATAAAAGATGTACCCAATGAATGTCTAGATGGGACAAATGTCTAAAGTAAACCAGGTTGGTTTTATTTCTCACGCTATAAAGATACTAAGACGCCGTAACATCTTAATATTCTGACAATTGCATATCTTTCATTTTTTGTTCAGGGTACAAGCCCAGATATAATTAGACGCTTTATTCTTCATAACCTGGTATATCAGCATGATTCACCTCGTCTATCTGATTTTTTGGCAAGAACGCTTGCGCATATAGAAGATAAATTTTTTCGCGTACAAAGACATCAAAAATATCGGGGTCGATGTGATTGTCTTTATTCATAAAGCCTAAAATTCGTAAGCACTCGGTAAGTGGCTTACCCGTTTTATAAGGTCGGTCACTGGCAGATAATGCTTCAAATATATCGGCAATGCCCATCATTCTAGCCTGTAGTGACATCTCATTTCGTGTTAGGCCTTTTGGATAACCCTTTCCATCCATACGTTCATGATGACCACCCGCATATTCAGGCACATTAAGCAGGTGTTTCGGAAACGGCAATTGATCGAGCATTTTTATGGTGACAGCCATATGGTTATTAATAATTTGACGCTCATCTGGCGTTAGTGTGCCTTTTGCAATTGTTAAATTTTGTATTTCATTGTCATCGAAAAAGTCTGCATGCACACCTTTGGAATTAACCCAGCGTAACTTCGCTATATCTTTAACACGTTGTTGCAATGCTTCATCCATAAACTCACCACCGATATTACTCGCTCGGATAAAATCACGGTCATTATTAATTTGGGTAATCTTTTCTTCGAGCTCTTTATCGATACGTGAATAATCAAGCGATAAATCTTTCGGTATACTTTCTAGTTTTTGCTTTAAATTTTCTATGACTGCATCACGTTTTAACACTTCAAATCGGGTATCAACGGTATTAATACGATCGTATATGGTTTCCAGTTTAGTCGCTTTATCAACCACGTATTCGGGTGTTGTCACCTTGCCGCAATCATGAAGCCAACCTGCAATCGTCAGTTCATAACGATCTTTTTCGGTCATGTAAAAATCTTTTAACGCTGCGCTCTGTGAATGATGGCAGGCATCAGCAATCATCATGGTTAACTCTGGCACACGCTTGCAATGACCACCTGTGTAGGGTGATTTTTCATCGATAGCGCCCGCCAACAGTCTTATAAACGATTCGAATAACTCACGTTGTTCTTCGATTAATTGTTTATTGGTTATTGCTACCGCCGCCTGCGATGCGAGTGACTCAGCGAGTTGCTGATCGGCCAGATCAAATTCTCGCGTCTGATCAGTAAGCTCATCTTGCGCATTGATTAACTGCAATACGCCGATGATATCGTTATGATGATTTTTAAGAGGAATGGTTAATATTGATTGCGTCTGGTAGCCTGTTTGCTGATCAAATTTTCGCGTACCACTAAAGTCAAAGCCCTTGGCATGATACACATCAGGAATATTAATCGTTTGTTCGTCATGTACCGCTGAACTCACAACATTGTTTTTATTTGACTCACCATTAACCATCAAAGGTATAGGTGGGAAATTAATTTCACGCCCGGTACTACCACCCATATGGATATCTAATGAATGTGTGGAAACGATAACAAATTCCAAAAAAGCTTTATCATCCGACATCCGGTACAAGCTACCACCGTCTGAATTGGTTAGCTCCATCGCACCAGTTAAAATCTTATCGCATAAAATATTGACATCACTGGCTGCAGACAAGGCAATACCAATCTCATTTAAACGACCAATTTTAGATAGTACCTGTTCCATCATCTAATCCTTTAATCGAATGTAATTCCTTGCCATTTTGTAGATTCACATACGTTCTTATTAACTATGTAATATCGATTCATATCATTTTTGCAGGATCGAGTAGCACTTCCAGCTCAGCTCGTGAAATACCTGTCATCTCTTCAGCCACATCGATCACCGCCCTGCCTTCGGCATAATCTGTTTTAGCAATTTTTGCGCCTAATTCATAACCGATAACCGTATTGAGCGCTGTTACCAGTATCGGGTTTTTCGCCAATGCTGAATTAATATTCTCTTCATTAACCGTAAAATCAGCGATCGCTTTATCCGCCAGTAATTGCGAAACATTCGATAGTATTTCGATGCTCTGCAAAAGGTTATACGCCACTAATGGCAGCATGACATTTAACTGAAAATTACCTGATTGCCCGGCCACGGTTATTGTCATGTCATTGCCGATCACCTGTGCACAGACCATTGCTGTGGCTTCCGGCATTACCGGGTTGACCTTACCCGGCATAATACTACTACCCGGCTGTAATGCAGGTAAGGCAATCTCACCAATACCCGCTAATGGACCGCTGTTCATTAAGCGCAAATCATTAGCTATCTTCATCATCGCAGTCGCTAATGTTTTTAGTTGACCACTTAAGGCAACAGCGGAATCCTGTGAACTCAGTGCAGCAAAACGATTATGAGATACTGTAAAAGGAATACCCGTGCTATTACATAATTGTTCGACAACTAAGCCACCGAATTTATCATCCGCATTAATACCCGTACCAACCGCCGTACCACCGATAGCCAGTTGTCGTATGCCTGGTAAGGTATCTTCGATATGTGATAGCGCAGATTGTAATTGAGCTGCCCAGCCAGATAATATCTGCCCCATACTTATCGGCATCGCATCCATCAGGTGTGTGCGACCCGTGGTAACAATATCAGCAAGCGATTCAGCTTTTTTCTCGATGGTTGAAATCAGATGGTTTAATGCTGGCAATAATTGCTGATGACAACCCAGCGCTGCGCTGACATGAATGGTTGTTGGAATAACATCGTTGGAACTCTGACTCATATTGACATGGTCATTTGGGTGAACCACGTCTTCAGCTTCCTGTGATGCTAATCTGGCGATGACCTCATTAGCGTTCATATTGGTGCTGGTAGCTGAACCTGTTTGAAAAACATCAAGCGGAAACTGATCCGTTAATTTATCATTGATAATGTCATCACAGATTGACGAGATCGCTCGACGCCGATGTTCATCAAGTTCACCAAGATCGTGATTAGCATTTGCACACGCCTGCTTAACCAGGCCTAGTGCCTGTATAAATGCTTTAGGCATTGCCACACCACTTATCGGAAAATTGTCTACTGCACGTTGCGTCTGTGCGCCATATGCAGCATTTTCCGGAACCTGCAGCTCACCCATACTGTCTTTTTCTATTCTGTATGCACACATATTTTTATCTCAGCTTTTTATTTCAAGTACATGCTTTAAGCGTCTTCATCACAGTTTACAAGCAATGATATAATACCGCTTTTACATTGACGCTTTCACACTGAATTACTAAGAAATTATACATTATGATGGAATTAAACGAACTAACCGCCATTTCACCTGTTGATGGCCGTTACGGCGCTAAAACGACTGCATTCAGAGACCTCTTCAGTGAGTACGGATTAATAAAACACCGTGTGTTTGTCGAAGTACGCTGGTTTCAAGCACTATCTGAACATGCTGATATTACCGAAGTACCCACATTAGACAGCAATGCGATGAACCTGCTCAACAGCATCGCCGACAACTCTTCTGTAACAGATGCCAAACGGGTTAAAACCATCGAGCGCACCACCAACCATGATGTAAAAGCCGTCGAATATTTCCTTAAAGAAAAAATTCAGGGCAATGCACAGCTCGAAGCCAGCACGGGGTTTTTGCATTTTGCCTGTACCTCAGAAGATATCAACAACCTGTCACACGGTCTTATGCTAAAAGCCGGCCGCGATGAGGTGTTATTACCCGCGATGGATGAGATTATCGATAATCTGGCAAATCAGGCGCAGATGTTTGCCGCGCAACCCATGCTTAGCCGTACGCATGGACAAACAGCATCGCCGACAACCGTCGGTAAAGAACTAGCCAATGTCGTCTACCGTCTTCGCAAACAACGCGACCTGGTTGCACACACACAAATCTACGGTAAAGCCAATGGCGCTGTTGGAAACTACAACGCGCATTATAGTGCCTACCCAGATATCGACTGGCCAGATTTTGCACAACAATTTATCGAATCGATAGGTCTGGAGATTAATCCGTTTACCATCCAGATTGAACCGCACGACTATATGGCAGAAATGTTTGACGCCATCAGTCGCTTTAACACCATTCTCATCGACTTAAGCCGTGACATCTGGGCATACATATCAAATGCTTATTTCAAACAAAAAACGGTTGCTGGAGAAATTGGCTCATCGACCATGCCTCATAAAGTTAACCCTATCGATTTTGAAAATGCCGAAGGCAACCTAGGTATCGCCAACGCTGTGTTGAACCATCTCAGCGCAAAATTACCCATCTCTCGCTGGCAACGCGACCTGACAGATTCCACCGTGTTAAGAAACCTGGGCGTTGGCTTTGCCCACAGTTTAATTGCTTATCAATCACTGATTAAAGGTTTAAATAAACTGGAAATAAATGTCGATGTTATCGAAGCCGACCTTAATGCTAGCTGGGAAGTTTTAGCCGAACCAATACAAACTGTTATGCGACGTTATGGCATCGAAAACCCCTATGAAAAATTGAAAGAACTGACACGTGGTAAAACCATCACGCAAGAAACATTCCAGCAGTTCATTAATACGCTCGACATGCCAGAAGATGCTCGTGAAAGATTACTAAACCTCACACCACTTACTTACATTGGTAATGCGACCGAACAAACAAAAAAATTATAAGTTTTAAAGTTGACACACTGAAAAATGAATTTCGATAATTTTCATTGCCTGGGAGAAATAAGTACGACGCATTTCCTCGAGCAATATTGGCAAAAAAAACCACTATTAATTAGAAATGCATTTCCTAACTTACCCACTTTATTAACCGCAGAAGAACTTGCAGGTCTTGCCTGCGAAGAGCATGTCAATGCACGGCTGGTACTGGAAAAAGCCGGCAACAAACCCTGGCAGCTAGAGTTTGGCCCTTTTGACGAATCACGTTTTAGTCAATTGCCAACGACTAACTGGTCGCTTTTGGTCAGCGACGTAGAAAAACATTGCCCCGAAACCAAAGCTCTACTAAAAGCGTTTCGATTTATACCCGATTGGCGTATCGACGACTTGATGATTAGCTATGCACCACCTGGTGGTTCTGTAGGCGCACACGTAGATGCATATGATGTTTTTCTGATACAACTGTGTGGCCAACGTCTATGGCAAATTTCAGAAAAGTTTTCTGATGAGACACTGGAAGATGTTGACCTTCACATCTTAAAAAACTTTAGTCCCGAACATGAATGGTTATTAAATGCCGGAGATATGTTATATCTACCGCCTAACGTAGCACACCATGGTATCGCACAAGCTTATAAAAACAATAGCGATCAAAACGAAAATTGCATGACTGCATCTGTCGGCTCTAGAGCGCCGTCTTTAAAAACCATGACAAGTGATTATGTGCATTATCTTAGCGAAAAGTTAACTACACGCTATCAAGACAAAAAACCGTTAATACCCACGCACCATGCAGAAATATCAGATGATACGGTGTCACACTTTATCAACGAACTAAAAAAAGGCCTGACACTAGAACCAGATCAGGTTAAGCGTTGGTTGGGGCAATACTGCAGTGACAATAAAGCCTTCGAAGACTTAGCAAATGATACAGCAAACAGTCAACACGATATTAAGCTCAAAGAACTAATAGATATTATCCAAAAAGAAACTCTCAAACAATCGCCCTATTCTCAATTCCTGTTCAGTAATACGGACACTGACGCCTTACTTTTTGTTGATGGCGAAAGCCATGAGGTTAGCCGTGAGTTTGCAAAAACAATCTGCGATGAAACAATAATAAACGTTAAGCAATTACAAAACGTAATGACAAACGCTGACAGAAATATATTTTTATACTTATATAATAATGGTTCAATTATTTCCGCATGACGTTAATAGCCACCAACAAAGTTAATATCCATGTTGCTGATTGGGATAAAAATAAGGATGTTCTTACAGAAATACGTAAAATAGTTTTTATAGAAGAACAAAACGTGCCACAAGATATGGAATGGGACGGTCATGACGAAACAGCTATACACTACCTGGCAAGATTCAATGACAAAGTGATTGCCTGTGCAAGGCTAAAAACTGATGGACAGATTGGTCGTATGGCGGTGTTAGAAAATTATCGCAGGCAGGGCATTGGAAACAAATTACTGGTATTTGTTATCCAGCATGCCATCACTAATAACTTCAAACAACTTTTTCTGCATGCTCAAGTAGACGCTATACCTTTTTACGAAAAGCAAAGTTTCATCGCACACGGGGATATTTTTATTGAAGCGGATATCCCTCATCGTGAAATGTATAAAATAATAAATTAAGAAAATGCATGTTCATTTAAGCGTTTTAACAAAACATGCGTGTATCAAAATTGTTATTTCGATTTTAGTAGTCTTTGGCTGAAGGACATATCATGCTTTATAAACCTGCAAAAGATAACTCCGACGTAGAGATCAAAACCCTTGACGAGAATAAAAAGGCAGCACTATCTCTGGCTGAACAAGCGCTAAAAAGCATCGACATATTTACACAAGATATGGATGCCGAATTATTTAATAATAAATCATTCGAACAGTCAATCTTTGCACTAGCAAGAAAACACCCCAGCACAAAGGTTCGAATATTGGTGCAAGAGTCAACAAAGGCCGTACAAAACGGACACTGCCTTATAAGGCTAGCTCAAAACCTGACCAGCTCTGTCTTTATTCACACCCCGTCACGTGAATACAAAAATGAACAATGTGCTTTTATGGTTATGGATAAAATTGGCTTGATGTATCGTAGAACCGCAAGCAACAAAAATTATAAAGCTATCGTAAACTTTAGGTCACCACATCATGCTGGAAAACTTGCTGAATTCTTTAATGAGGTTTGGGAACAGAGTACACCCGATACTCAGGTACGTCGTATCTATGTGTAATACTCGCCACTAAAAACGTTAACGTTTTTTTAATGCAAGTGCACATTGCTGAATTAATGTAGGACCAGAATAGATAAATCCGGTATAAACCTGCACCAAACTGGCGCCTGCTTGTATTTTTTTCACGGCATCTTCTGCAGAAGAAATACCACCAGCAGCAATAATAGGAATTTTATTATCGAGTGCGTCAGCAAACTTTTTTAATACAGACGTAGAAATGTCAAAAACAGGTGCACCACTCAAACCACCTGTCTCTTCCGCAACACTCTTACACAACAATTTATCTGGTCGGCTGTTGGTAGTATTCGTCGCAATCAGTGCATCAATCTGCGCTGACAACACACGCTGCGCTATATCAGTAATTTCTTCATCGATAAGATCAGGAGCAATCTTAACGGCAAGCGGAACATAGCGCTTATATTGTTGATTTAATTCCAATTGTTTATTTTTTAATTGTGTTAACAAATCAGTTAAGCCTTCACCATGCTGCAACTCTCGTAAACCCGGTGTGTTAGGCGAAGAGATATTAATCGTAATGTAATCTGCATGGACATAAACCTCTTGCATACAAATCAGGTAATCATCAACAGCATTTTCGAGTGGGGTTGTTTTATTTTTACCAATATTAATACCGAGTACACAATTATTTTTACGTTGTCTGACATGTGAAACTAACGCGGCAACACCATCATTATTAAACCCCATTCGATTAATAATAGCGTTATCAGAAACCAGTCGGAATAAACGTGGCCTGTCATTTCCTGCTTGTGCCAATGGCGTTACTGTGCCAACTTCGATGAAACCAAAACCACAGGAAGCAAGCGCATCGATATATTTCGCATTTTTATCTAGCCCAGCAGCAAGTCCCACCGCATTAGAAAACTCGATACCCATAACAGTAATCGGCGCATCGATATGCCTGGGAAGTAAAAGTCGCAACAAACCTATTGAATGAGTAAAGCTTAATATTTTTAACGAAAAAACATGAATCGTTTCAGCATCGAATAGAAATAATAAATGTCTTATAAATGTATACATAAATGTTTTATATGAAATTAAGGAACATTTTAGCTTGTTATTACTTTGGTCAAAGCAATAATGAAAATGCCTATGTAGGTAGTCAATAAATAAAAAAGATTAAAACTTGTCGGTTAACGCATTGATACCATACATTAAAATGGCGAAGGTCTTTAACCCTAATTATTAATAATCCCGTAACGTTTAATCTATGGACATGTATTATTGCACCATTAACTGAGCTTTCACTAACCTTTTCCAGGATCAGCAACATGCTCCAAAGCTTTAAGGATATTTTTACGAGCAATTGTACCAACCAGGCGATTATCCATTACCACAGGAAAACGTCGGTATGTGCCCTTCAAGAAGAGTTCGGCAACATCGATTATCGGTGTTTCTACATCAATAGTATCGATACTTGATGACATGAACTCTGATACTTTACCTGCAGCACCCTCTTGTTGGTAAGCGGAATTTAACGCCACTTGCATACAGTCTTTTTCTGATAAAAAACCAATCAGGTTACCGTGATTATCAATCACAGGTGCGCCCGAAACTTCTGCTTCTAACATTTTGTGAATTGCTCGTAATATATCCATATCTGGTGTAAAGGTACATTTATTTACTGACATGTAGTCTTTCACTTTTAATGATGCGAGCATGCTGGCTATCTCCTAATGATGCGTTATCTTTATTATGTAATGTTAGCTTTTCGCTTAGTACAGACGTCTTTCTCTTTGGCGGAACATGCACCACTACAACTACCTGCTAAACCAATTTGCCCTAAGCCACCACAGCTGCCCTTGATAGCAGGCCTGCCCAGTAAAACACCAATAGCCATTCCAATGATAGCAACGGCAATGATGATGAATGTAGGAATAAAAACAGACATTAACCAAAGTCATCAAGGAAGATATTGTCATCCTCGACCCCATAGTCCTTCAACATCGTGATGACAGCTGCATTCATCATTGGCGGACCACACATATAAAATTCACAGTCTTCTGGCGCGATATGGTTTTCCAGAAAATTATCTTTTAACACGTTATGAATAAAACCTGTATGACCGGTCCAGTTATCTTCTTCCATCGGGTCGGATAGTGCTACGGACCATGTGAAGTTTTCATTCTCAGCTTGTAACGTATCAAAGTCTTCTTCGTAAAACATTTCACGTTTACTTCTGGCACCGTACCAGAACGATATTTTACGTTGTGTGTTTAAACGACGAAGTTGGTCAAAAATATGTGACCGCATTGGCGCCATTCCGGCACCTCCTCCGATGAACACCATTTCTTTGTCGGTCTCTTTAGCAAAAAACTCACCAAATGGACCCGAGATAGTAACTTTATCACCCGCTTTTAAATTAAAGATAAACGAAGACATTAGACCTGGTGGAACACCCTCCTCAGCACCTGGTGGTGGCGCGGCGATACGCACATTGAGCATAATAATGCCTGCTTCATCAGGGTAGTTAGCCATGGAATAGGCACGACTAACTTCCATTTTGACCGTTGATGTGTGACGCCACATATCAAATCGATCCCAATCTTCACGGTATTCTTCACCGATATCGAAATCTTTAAATTCACTTACATGGGCGGGACATTCAATCTGAATAAAACCACCAGCTTGAAAATTAACAGTTTCACCGGTCGGCAGTTCGAGAATTAGCTCTTTAATAAACGTAGCAACATTATCATTTGAACGAACCGTACATTCCCACTTTTTAACGCCAAACACCTCTTCGGGCACCTGGATTTTCATATCTTGCTTAACGGCAACCTGACAGGAAAGACGCTGTCCTTCTGCCGCTTCTCGTCTATTAATAAATGTGAGTTCAGTCGGCAAAATAGAGCCACCACCTTCTAAGACTTTTACTTTACATTGACCACAGGTGCCGCCGCCGCCGCAAGCAGAAGAAACGAACAGGCTGGAATCTGCTAAAGCACCTAGTAATTTACCACCGGCTGCAAGGTTGATCGTTCTTTCATCGTTAATGGTAATGGCGATATCACCCGTTGAGACCAACTTGGAGCGCGCACTAATAATCAA
>JAESSQ010000270.1 GCA_016764035.1 Gammaproteobacteria bacterium | reverse complement strand
GAGTGCTGCGGTTTCGGCGACGGTGACCGTAGCGTCACTCCACAGTATTTTTCCGACTGCGATGGGTAGCTCGCCCTGTTTCCATTCGGCATGTGTGATATTCACTGAGACCAAACCTGATAATTGTGCCAGAGGTATATTGGCCAGCTTGGCAATATTGTTGGCGGTTATTTTTGCGTTTAAATGGTTCGTAAAATATTGACCTAAAAAAGATCGGCCAAGTTCGGCGTTAATAGTTTGATCGGCGTAGTGAGTGGTGACATCGGCAGCAAGCTTGCCTATCAGTATTTTCCAAACTGAAACTGACCATTCTGTATTTTTTAGTTGTACTGATTTGTTGATAGTCGTCAAGTAGGCTTGACCATGCCAAAGTGTGCCACTAACGCCCTGTATAGAAACAGTGCTGGTGCTATTAATTATATTGGTGATTACGTTTGCAGGAATTGTTGCGATTAGCAACAAAAAATAAGAAACCACTGCGGTAATTATTAAATATCTTTTTTTCATGGCGTTTGTTGTAAAGCAGAAAAGTGCTGTGAGTTGTATCCTACATGCGCTCAAGTGTTAAGCGTATGTTGGTTCGTCCCGGTTTGCCAGCACGTTCAAAATTTGCGCTGACCACACGTATGCCATTATGTTTTGTCAGGGTATTTAGCCAGACCAGTACTTGATTAAAAGACGCTTCGTTCAGTGTTACCCGAGCGCCATTTTTACCGGAGGATTCGATTTTTATAACAGAGGGTTTTAATCCTGCATTATTGATGGCTTGTTCGATAACCAGAGTCGCTGGTTTGTTCTTGTTGCGAATAGTCCCGCGGCTTCCAGCGGCGCGCAGACTTTTGACTTCTATGGCTGCTTGTTGCATCCATATTATTATTTCTTTTTGTGATTGTTGTTTTTGTTGTTCGTGTTTTAGTCCGTCATTAATCGGTTCCCAGACGACAAGGTAAAACAGTGTTATAAAAATCAGACAAGCTATGCCGATTACCATTCGTTGTTCTTTTACAGGTAAAGAAGCATACCTGTTTTTTAATTGCTGTAACTGTTCCATCAGCCTCTACCTGCTATACGTATATTGCCTTTCACTTTGTTTTTTTCTGAGGAAGAGGACGTTATTTCAGCTTTTATCTTTGTATTGTTATTAAGGTTTTTATTCAGCGTTTCGATGGCCTGTAGATTGTTGCTATCGAGACCGATATCTATGCGGTTGTTTCTGAAGGTTAGTGATTGCAGGGTTATATTTTTTTTGTCTGAGCCGACAGTGCCGAAAGATTCGGCTAGCAAAAAGAGCAAACCGTTGCTGCTGCTGCCTGTATTACTTTTTAGTTGTTTTAATTTTTGCGCCATCTGCACACGCGGATTAATAATTTTTCGGCTTTGTGGAAATGCTGACTTATATATTTTTTCTATTTTTCTTTGCGTGACTTTGTTTTCTTCTTTTAGCTGGGCATATTGAAAACCACTTAAGCCCAAGCTTAATACCAGCCAGATGATAGCCAGTGACGCTGCCATTCGCCAATGATGCCAAAGACCCGATGATTGGCGTTTTGGTTTGAAGTCGTGTTGTAATAAATTCAGGGGCAGCGCTTGTTTGTATTGGCCGCAAAATACAACCAGAGGGTGCTGATTATAAACGATAGCTATCATTTCGATAGCAGGGTTTTGGTCAGTGTTATTGTTTTGAGTAAAGCGTTCGCTAAGATCGGTTTGCAGCTGTTCAAAAACTGCGGTGTTTTCACCTTCATTGAAAAACAGAATTTTTTCCGGAGAAGTCTGTGTATCGTCGTCGAGCTTCTTATTTATAACATACGGTAAAATATCGTGTGGTAAAAACATGCTGCATAAATTATCTGTCTGTAGATAGGTATTGTCGAGGTAGTTAAGACAAACCCATTGAGATTCATTGGCGGCCATGCATAACGAGTCGGGAATAATTTTTTCGATTTTTATGTTTGCATGTTGGAAGGCGTCGATGATGCCTTGTAATGTTTTTTTGTCGATACCGACGACGGAGGTCAGATCGCTTTGTTTAGCTTTACAGATGACAAAGTGAAAGTTTTCGATGTCTTCGGCAATAAATTCCTCGATAGCAAACGGAACGGCCTTTAACATTTTTTGTTTATTTGTCGGCGGCAGTTGTAGCTGGTTGATATGCAGGCACTGGCTATTTAATAGCACGACAACTGGGTGACGGTTTGCGTGTTCACTTAATTCATCAAGTGTGCTTGAGGTGATTTTTCCTGTAAGTTCGCCCGTGTCATTGCATAATGCCCAGGTGGCATGTTGCGGCTGTTCTATATTGTAGTGGATGAGCAGTGTTTCACTCATAGCAAAATCTCAGTGTTTAAGCGCACGTTTTTATAATGTTCGTTGTGTACGGGACAGGGTGATGGCATTCGTGCCGTTCCAATATATTATGCTGTACATTACTTTGTTTGCATTGCCTATGATTACTTTTGACTTAAGCAAATAGTAGTTGCTTTCAGTTGTCAGGTTAGTTGGCGTGGTGAAAACTTCTGGTACGGTGGTAAGTGCACCACTGCTTCGTTGTTGTAACACGTCGTCTAATTGTGCCTGCGTTATACCGGGTTGTATAGATTCTAGCACTTCAATGCTGGCTGTGTTGATATTGATAGGTGTATCGCTATTTGTATTTATTGCGCATAGTATTGGCCCGGAAAAACGCTCGGAAATTTGATCATAGTTGCCGCGTATTAATGCCGAGATACTAGCGTAGGTTTTGCTGTCTTCGAAGCCTTTAATTAAACGCAATTCGCTAATGCTGACTAGTGGCAGTTGTGCGGTGCGATAGGGTTTTTCGAGATTAAGATAATAACCATCTTCTGCACCGTTGGGGATAGTATTGTTTAAATCGTCGTCAATCCAGTCGGCGATGGCCTGCGTTAAATTATTGGCGATTCCGCTATTGCTAAATAATGCGTTCAGACGATCTTCAGTTACCGTATCGGTAGAGCCGTCTGGGTCGATCAGTGCGTTGATATTGAGGCAGCCGCTCAGGTCGGTTACTTCGACTGAGATGAATGCACTATCGATATAGAGCGGTTGTTTTGCGACACCTTCGTTGATGAGAATATCGATGAAACCGTTTCGTAATTCATCGTCTTGTAAAATTACTTGCAGTGATTTTTCAGCCAACAGCGAATAGATGTATGCCTGATCGGTTGTTACCAAATTGCCGGTGCGACGTACGTCAAGTTGTAGTTGTGTGCTTATGCTAATACTGACGGTTGCTGCCAGCGTGACGATTAACAGGGCGGTAATGATAGCGACACCGCTTTGTCGTTTTTTGGTGATGCTGCCGGTAGCTTTGCGTTTGTTTTGCTTTACAGCCAGGTGGCGAATGAACGATCGATATGACATCAGCTTTGCACGTCTATTTGGTATAAGCGTTTGATTTCGCCCCAGTCTTTTAATAGTAATGTTATTTCTATCGCCAGGGGATAGGCCGTTGTTGTGTTTGATGTGGCGTCTGTTGTTGCGTTTAGCGGTGGCCATTGTTCTTGCCATTCGCCATTCGCCGCAAGAAAACGGATGCTGGCATCTTCCAGTTTATCGATGAGCGTGGTTTTTTTTGGTTGCAGTTCCTGGCTGCGGTCGAGTTGCGGCCATTGCAGTCTGATGAGTTTATCGTCGTCAAACTGGTAAGCGACACGTAATAGTGTACTGCGTAATAAACCTGCTGGATTTACCCTGCCGCCACGCGTGAATTCGATGAGCGTATCGATATTATTGCCGGCAGTTAATGATGCTTGTGTGTTGCCATATTCATCACGTATCGGCCGGGAAACCAACTGTCTGAAATCGCGGTTTAATACCGAAACACTTTGCTGTATTTGCTGTAGGCGTTGTAATGCTTTTTTTGAAGATTGACTGTTGCTGATGACACTGTTCAGTCCACCGTAAGCCATCACTGCCATAATCGCAAAAATGATACTGGCCATTAGCAATTCCAGTAAGGTGAACCCTTGTTGCTTAGTCAGGTGTCTGGTGCAGGCCATGGTGTTGTTTCTAGCGCGTGACATAACCGATTAGTGATGTCAGATTTTTTTTATAGTCTTTGTCTGCAAACATTTGATAGGTAATTTGCCGAGTATTGTCCTGCTCGGTTTTTTTAGTCGTGCGAATCCAGTGCCATTCATGATTCGCCATTTTAGTCGAGCCTTTTTTTTCGCCGACATTGGGCAGTTTCTTCAGAATATATAATTGCGTGAGTTCGTTCATGGCAACCCAGTGAGCCAGTGTTTTTTGTTTTAGATAAGTGGCACTGTTTGCCTGCGCTCCCGAGGTATTGAGTAAAGCACCGAGAGAGATGGCGATAATGGTTAGCGCTACCATGACCTCAATTAAGGTGAAACCACCGTAATATTTTTTTATGGGTTTTGTTCGCATGGTTTTTTATTTGTCCAGACAGCGTCTTGTTTGGCGGCGGTGAATAGAGCAACAATTTGATTTCCTGTTAAAGCGCATAGGGTTATAGCTCGCTAAGTACTGTTTTTAATGAGCCATCGAATGCGCCGTTAACAACATAGCTGGCTTCTATACCTAAGATGAAGAAGCGAATATCAAATTCGGGCGAAATTTCACCGCTGGATAATAAGTATATTTGTGGCCTGCGTGGTGCTTTTTCTTCTTCTTCGTTAGCTGAAGCGTCAGTCGTTTCAGTGGGCTTTTTGGCGAAAATATTCGATGCACTATCAATGACAATGTTGGTTTCTTCGACACGCATTTCAAGTTCCATGTCGTGAGATAATTCACGACTACGCAGTATTTTGTCAGTGCTCAGAGGCTGCCACAGGTTATCTGATAGTCGTAAGAAACGATAACCATCAACATAAACTTCTAAGCCGTACTCTTCACCGCGTAATATTGCTTCTTCCATGGCCAGTTGAACGAGGCGTTCAAAACGCAAAGCTTCTTCTTTAATCAAATCTTCGGGTGAGTCACCACGAATGGCCAGTGTGGTATAGGTGAATAAAATGGCGACAATAACGACGACGACCAACAATTCGATAAGCGTAAACCCCTGTTGCCATGGCTTAGGATGTTGTGCGTTGCTGATTTGCATGGTTATGGGTGGCTAGCCGTTTGAGCAAGCGGGTTGCCAGAGGTGTGTTTGTTTTTTAATTTTTGTCCCATGAACCAATGTCCGTATTAGGGCCTTCGCCACCGGGTGCGCCATCAGCGCCGAGTGAGTAGATGTCAATTTCACCATGTTCACCAGGGTTTAAATATAAATATTCATTGCCCCATGGGTCGCTGTTGAGTTTTTTTACGTAACCGCCCTGTTTCCAGCTGGCGGGTTCAGGTTGTGAGTTTGGTTTACTGGTTAATGCTTCCAGCCCCTGATCGGTGGTCGGGTATACAAAATTATCCAGACGGTAGATGTCTAAAGCGCTCTCGATAGCGCGGATATCATTTTTTGCTTTGGCGGTACGTGCTTTGTCTGGATTGTCCATAATACGAGGTACAACGACACTTGCTAGAATACCGATAATGACCACGACAACCATGATTTCGATTAAGGTAAAACCTGATTGTTTGTTTTTAGTTTGTTGTAACACGTAATACTCCCTATGGAATCGATTTTTTTATTCAATGACTGTTGCGAAAATAATAACAAATGCCAGACTAACTGCCTATGACAATGACAGCATTTAGGATAATAAAGTTTCGCTACCACTACCATTCTAGTCATCTTCTCTGGCTAATGTTGATATTGGTATCCTGTTTATTGCAGACGTTTGATTTGGTTGATAGGTGGCGTTTTGATCGCCAGTTAGTCGAGCAGGGTGCTTTTTGGCGATTGTTTAGTGCTCATATCGTGCATTTAAACTGGTCACATTGGTTATTAAATATGGCGGGCTTATTAATTGTCGCTTGCTTTTTTAGTGCGCATGCTAATGTAAAGCAGTGGCTTTTGGTTGTTCTTGTTTCTGCCTGTGTGGTGAGTGTAGGCATCTGGTGGTGGTTGTCGGATATCTATTATTATGTGGGTTTGTCTGGCGTTTTACATGGTTTGTTTTTATACGGCGCTTTGCGTGAGATTCGTTTTTATCCGGTTAGTGGCTATGTATTGGTGGTCGTGCTTATAACTAAATTAATGTGGGAGTTTTTTTATGGTGCACTACCCGGTTCAGAGGATATGGCAGGTGGCCGAGTATTAACGCAGGCTCATCTTCTTGGCGCCATTGGCGGCGTTTCTGTATGGCTTGTCGAGAAGGTGTATAAGATTTTTTCAGTAAAAACTTCTTGATCCGCCTTGCAACTGATTGCATCTTGAGAGGCCACAAATTACACTCCACAACATGATATCGGTTCTACCCAAAATATGGCGATGCTGTAATGCCTAAATTACTCGCTGATGATTCTGTTGGAATCGTTGAAAGCCAACGCGCTCAATTCACAAAGCCTTTAACGCTGGAATGCGGTAAAACGCTGGACGCCTACGATATTGTCTATGAAACTTATGGCGAGCTCAATGCCAGCGCCAGTAATGCGATACTGATTTGCCACGCATTAACCGGGGACCATCATGCTGCCGGTTATTACAGTGTGGATGATAAAAAAGCGGGGTGGTGGGATAGCGCCATCGGTCCGGGTAAACCGATAGATACGAATATGTTTTTTGTTGTATGTATTAATAATCTCGGTGGCTGTCGAGGTTCCAGTGGGCCTAATACAATTAACCCCGAAACCGGTAAATATTGGGGGCCTGATTTTCCAATTGTCACGGTGAGGGACTGGGTAAAAAGTCAGCACCGATTTATGCAGTGGTTAGAAATCAACGCGTGGTGTGCAGTTATTGGTGGTAGTTTAGGTGGCATGCAGGTATTGCAGTGGTCGATAGATTACCCTGATTTGCTGAAACATGCTGTGGTGATTGCTGCCGCACCAAAACTTTCTGCACAAAATATAGCCTTTAACGAAGTTGCACGTCAGTCCATTATGTCTGACCCTGATTTTTGTGGGGGGCGATATCTGGAAAAAAACACGGTGCCTCGTGGTGGTTTGATGTTGGCGCGAATGCTGGGACATATCACGTATTTATCGGATGATGCTATGCGTGATAAATTTGGTCGAGAGTTACGTGAAGGCAAACTTAATTTTGGCTTTGACGTCGACTTTCAGGTGGAAAGTTACCTGCGTTATCAAGGGCGTTCTTTTGTGGATCGTTTTGATGCCAATACCTATTTATTAATGACAAAAACATTGGATTACTTTGACCCTGCCAGAGAGTATAACGATGATTTGGCTGCGGCATTAAAACAGACCAGCGCACATTTTCTGGTGGTTTCATTCACCACTGACTGGCGTTTTGCACCCGAACGTTCACATGAGATTGTTAAGGCGTTGTTGCAAGCAGAGAAACAACTGAGTTATGTCGAAATAGAAGCCAAGCAGGGGCATGATGCTTTCTTGATTCCGATTCCGCACTACATGAATATTTTTAGCTCGCATATGAAAAATATAGCGGCAGCATTAACGTGAACCGACCTTACCAACCACCGTCGATTATGGAAGATAAGGGTTTGCGTGCCGACCTGGTAATTATTTCCCAGTGGATAAAAGAAAGTACCAAGGTACTGGATCTTGGTTGTGGTGATGGTACGTTGCTAGCGTATTTGCGCGAAAAGCGAAATGTACAAGGTTACGGGCTAGAAATTAATGCGTTTAATATCGAAGACTGTATAGAAAAACAAATTAATGTTATTCAGGCTGATCTTAACGATGGTTTGAAATCATATTTTGCTGACAATAGTTTTGACTGCGTCATCATGAGTCAAACCTTGCAGGCGACGGAGCAGCCTGATTTATTGATAGAAGAAATGTTACGTGTTGGTGGTGAGGGTATCGTAACGTTTCCTAACATGGCGCACTGGAGTGCGCGCCTGCAACTGGGTCTGAAAGGTATTATGCCGGTAACAAAAAACTTACCTAATCAATGGTTTAATACGCCAAATGTACATTTATGTACACTCAATGATTTTGAAGTTTTGTGCAAAAACCATGATATTAAAATATTACAGCGCACGGTTGTTGATTACAGCCATAAGCAAGGTAGCTGGCTGATTAATTTGTTTCCCAATCTACTGGGTGAAATTGCTATCTATCGATTTTGCCGTCATCAACGTTAGTGTATTTCAGGTTATAAAAAATCGTTAACTGTTACGATTAGGCCAGTTTGCTTTCTTTGAGCATGAATATACTGTCATTGTGGGGTAATTCTGGTAATTAGCATGCAGTTCTGGTAATAGACTGCTAGAATTCAAAGCACTTATGCCTCATACTTTTGGTAGTGTCTCGAAACCATGGCTAACACATTGATTATACAGCTAAACAATTCGCTTAGTAACGCCCTTGTGTTACCACGATTTAACCAGCGCCTGGCAGCGGCAGCAAGCCTACTGATGATTGTTGTCTGTGTTTATTTATTGGTTAAAATGACCTGGATATTGTTCCCTCAGGATGATGAGGCCTTTTTGCCAGTGCAAACGCAAAATCAGGCATTACTAAATAAAAAACAAGCCCAGAAAAATGCCTTTAGACAGTTAACCGCAGCCAATATTTTTGGTATTAGTGTTAATGCGTCGGCCACTAATCAGCGCAGAGCGCCTGAGACGAAACTTAACCTTATATTAAAAGGTGTGTTAGCTGCAAAGCCGATGGAACTAGCAAGTGCTATTATAGCCAAAGGCAGATCTGGCAAGGAAGACGTTTTTAGTGTTGGTGATAAGATGCCGGGTGGCATCTTAATTAAAGAAATTCATGCCGAATATGTTGTACTCGAGCGTAATGGACTTTTAGAAACATTGAAGTTGCAAAAAATCAGTGGTGTAGGTGGATTTAGTGGTGCAAATAAACAGCGTCGTTCCGTTTCTAGCAGAGCCGCTACACCAGGTGCTGCATTAAAAGAGATACGGCGAAACATATTAAAAAACCCAACGTCGTTTGGCGAATATGCGTTACCGGTGGTTGTTAAAGTAAAGGGTAAACAGATAGGGTATCGTTTGCAACCACAGAAAAAAGGTAAGTTATTAGCTGAGATAGGTCTACAACCGAGTGATGTGATTACAGAAATTAACGGTGTAAAGCTCGACAATGCACAAAATGGCATTAGCGCATTACGTAAGTTGAGTACAGCGAAAAATTTAAACATCGTGGTGAAACGCAATGGTGCGGATTTTTCACTTAACATTACCTTGCCATAGTCTTTACTTTTTGAATTTAGATTAACAGGAATTTTGTATGACCATTGTTCGATTAGTCGTATTCGTATTTCAACTGAAAGGGTTGCTTTCGCGGTTTCATAAATCACTGTTACCGGTGTTGTTATCATTATTTATTTTAGCGCCTGCTATGGCCGATGAAATAACGCTTAACATGAAAGATGCTGATATCCGTATATTGATTCAGCAAGTTTCGAAATTCACCGGAAAAAATTTCATTATCGACCCACGGGTAAAAGCTAAAGTTACTGTTATATCCTCAAATACTTTATCCACCAATGAAGTCTATGAAGTCTTTTTATCTGTGTTGCAGGTACATGGTTATGCGGCTGTGCCGACAGGGGCAGTGATAAAAATTGTTCCTCAAGTTAATGCAAAACAAGGCCCGCTACCATTATCGGGGCCTAAAAGTAATTTTGCTGCGGACGAATTGGTTACCAAAATCATTCGCCTGGATCACGTGCCTGCAGCGCAGTTGGTTCCTATATTACGTCCTCTGGTACCGCAGCAAGGGCATCTGGCCGCTTATAATCCGACCAATACTTTAATTATTACGGATCATGCGGGTAATATAAAACGCTTAATGAAGATTATTCAGGGCGTTGATAGGCCTGACAGTGATGAGTTAGAAATTATCCCTTTAAAACATGCGTCCGCTTCTGAGATAGTGCGTATTTTAAATTCATTAAATGCAGGTGGTAGCACAAAGGATGTAACTAAAAAAATCAAATTAGCAGCGGATGACCGCACCAACAGTATTTTGGTAACAGGTGATCGTGCGTCACGATTAAAAATTCGAGCAACCATAACCTACCTGGACACGCCACTAGAAGATGGTAGTGGAAATACACATGTTATCTACCTCAAATATGCCAAAGCAGAAAATCTGGTTAAAATATTAACCGGCTTAAAAACGCAAGGCGGTAGTTCAGGTGCTACAAGAGGCAAAGCCGCATCGGCAAACGTAGCCACTGGTAATGTTATTAGTCAGAATACAATTATTCAGGCAGATAACGAAACCAATGCTTTAATTATTTCAGCTGACCCGAATACCATTAAAAATTTAAAATCGGTGATACGACAACTGGATATACGCCGTGCGCAGGTTTTAATCGAGGCAATTATTGCTGAAATAACCACCAGTAATAATAAAGAGATTGGTGTCGGTATTGCTGTTGATGGTGGCAGTCGTGATAACGGTGCCTTACCTGTCGGTTTAAGTAATTTTGCAGGGGTAGGTGATTTATTACTTGCCACGCTGGGTAATGCCACCTCGACGGCGTTGTCTGTTCCAGCCGGTCTTTCATTTGGTCTGGGCGATACTACGAGTTCTGGTGTTAGATACGGCGCTCTGCTACGCGCACTGCAGACAGATACCAACACCAATATTTTATCGACACCCAACATTGTTACCCTGGATAACGAAGAAGCCGAACTCATTGTTGGGCAAAACCTACCTTTTGTTACCGGCAGTTTTACAGGTACTGGGAGTACAGATCCAAATAACCCTTTTCAGACAATTGAACGACAGGATGTGGGCTTAACCTTGAAAGTAACGCCACAGATTAATGAAGGCGATACCGTAAAACTTGATCTTGAACAAGAAACATCAAGTGTCATACCCGGTACCTTAGAACAGGGTATCGCGACACGTAAGCGGTCGATTAAAACCACTGTACTGGTCGATGATGGTGGCATTTTAATCTTGGGTGGATTAATTCAGGAAGAGGTATCGGATACTGAAAGCAAGGTGCCACTGCTTGGTGATATTCCTTTGATTGGCTTTTTATTCCGCACGCAAAGCACGACGAAATCTAAAGCAAATCTGATGGTGTTCTTACGCCCAACTATATTACGTGACCACAAAGACGCGGCATTTGTAACCAATGAAAAATATAATTACCTGCGTGGTATAGAAAGTGGCGCATACAATAAAAGTGATGGCAGTTTTGGTTTGTTAGACGATGCTGCGCCACGTTTGCCACCGATCGAGGAGCTTGATCGTTCCAAGCAGACCACAGAAAAATCGCAGGTAATTCTTGATTCGGATGACGACTGGGATGATGACGACGATGGCTTCATCTAACCTGAATAAAGACGTTGAGGATGCTCAACAGAGTAATGTCGTCGATACCTCTGCTACGCTTACTGCGCAAATTCTTCCCTATGCTTTCGCTAAACGTCATGGCGTATTGATTGGTCAAATCGATAACGACAGCATTAACTTACTGCATCGAGACGCACCTGACCCTATCGTATTGGCTGAAATCAGACGTATCACGCGTCGTAAAATTTCCCTAAGCCCAACCACGCAAGATCAGTTTGCCGCGTTATTAGCGCAAACTTATGAACAGGCCAGTGATCAGGCGATGGCCATGATGGAAGGTGTTGGTGATGAGCTTGACCTTGATGAGTTAGCGGAAACGCTGGAACCCGAAGACTTAATGGAAGCGGACGATGATGCACCGATCATTCGTCTGATCAATGCCCTGCTCAGTGAAGCGATTAAAGTTAACGCCTCAGACATACATGTCGAACCCTTTGAAAATCGATTGCGAATACGTTTTC
>JAESSQ010000269.1 GCA_016764035.1 Gammaproteobacteria bacterium | reverse complement strand
TGCGCTCAGGGCCTGCGTGTCATCATGAATACGCCCCAGTGTTTTTAGATGCGTTTTATTAAAAGTTTGTATACCGATAGATAAGCGATTAACGCCGCCTTCTTTAAACGCGGTAAATTTTTCCTGCTCGAACGTACCTGGGTTAGCTTCTAGTGTTATTTCTATGTCATCAAATTTAAACAGTGTTCTGGCATGGTCAATTACCTGATGGATAGCATCGGCAGAAAACAAACTGGGTGTGCCTCCGCCAAAAAAAATACTGTTTAATGTGCGATGTTGGCAATGTTTAAATTCAGTGTCCAGGTCGATAAGTAATGCCTGAACGTATTTGCTCTCATCAAACGTATCGTTTTTTTCGTGTGAGTTGAAATCACAATAAGGACATTTTTTTACGCACCACGGGATATGTACGTAAAGACTTAAAGGAATATTGTTTAACACGTGCGACGTCGCGGAGCTTGCATTGGATGGTTTTTATGAAGGCAGAAAAGAAAGGCGTAACTTTAACAGTTATGCCTTTAACTACGTAGTTTTAATTAACCGGTATTTCCTGCTGTGGGCGCGGTTTATCAACACTTATGGCATGTTAGTCAGGGTCCAGGCCGCATTGTAAATTGCCAGGAACCGCGACATCGATACGCGCTGGTGGGTCTAGAATTAATGCGTCCATGAGAGCGACAAAGGCAGCTTCGGACTTGTTATTGCCGAGGCGATGATTGAAGTTTTTCTCGTGACCGATGGTGCTTGCGGTAAAGCCATTGTAATCATGGCCAGGGTAAACGACGGTTGCATCGTCGAGGGTAAACAGTTTTTGAATTATTGAGTGGTACAGCGTTTTGCTATCGCCCGATTGAAAATCCGTTCGGCCGCAGCCATTAATCAAAAGTGCATCACCGGTGAATACTGCACCATTGATAAGAAAACTGATGTCGGTGTCAGTATGCCCTGGGGTATGTATAACACTGATTTTTTCATCGCCAAGTGTCAGCGTGTCACCACCACTGAGCAGAATATCTGCGCAATCTGAGTTACTGTTTTTATGCACAGCTGCTTGACTGGTAAGTTTATCTCGTAGTAAACCTGAGCCGGTAACGTGGTCAGCGTGTATATGGGTTTCCATGGTGTACTTAAGTGTGAGGCCAAGTTGTTCGATTAAATTTGTATCACGTGCAACTTGCTCTTTCACGGAATCAATTAACGCGGCTTGTCTGGTTTTTTCATCCCATAACAAATAGCTGTAGGTGCTCGTGGTGTGGTCAAATAATTGTTCGATTTTCATCCGTTTTATCCTTGGCTAATGCTGGCGTATATTTTTTAATGGCAATTCGGGTAGTGTTCGATACCGCCAATATTGGTGATGCTATCAAATCCAGGGTTTAGCAGTATTTTTTCTGCCATTGTGGCGCGGCCACCTGCCTGGCAATAAACATGTACAGGTTTATTTTTGTCTAATTGTTCATGCGCGATAACGGGCAATAAAGCTAGAGGAATATTAGTTGCCTGCGGTAACGCGCCGCGATTAAATTCGTCCACACTACGAACGTCAAGCAGGGTGGCGCCGTTTTTCAGGGTTTGTCGAATATCATCGCACGTTAAATTTTTCATGTTTACCTTTGAAATCACTATTTAGACTATGTTGGATGAATCTTTCGTAAGCCAGTATGGGCATTTTGGTAAAAAGGGTTAGATTCATGTTTACGTTATTATATAACATTAGTATAGTCTAATATAGTAAAGTTCAGTGATAATTCTTTATTGTTTTTAAAATCAGTGATTTTTAATTGTTCGCGTCCAGTAATCGCCGATGTAGCCAGATAATTAGCAAGATGCCGGGTATGGCGATTAATGTGCAGAATAAAAAGAAGCCAGACCAGCCAAAAGTACCGACCATATAACCGGTGGGTGCAGCAGCAAATACGCGTGGCATACCCATAAAGCTGGTTAATAGCGCGAACTGTGTCGCGGTAAAGCGTTTATCGGTCAGGCTGGCAATAAAGCCGATATAAGCGGCAGTGCCCAGGCCGGCGCTCAGGTTTTCAAAAGCAATGACCGCCGTCAGTGCAAAAAGGTCGTCGCCCATATGGGTTAGCCAGATGAATCCGGCGGTGGAGATGGCTTGTAATACACCAAACCAGAGCAAGCATTTAAAAATGCCATGACGCATAACGAGGACGCCGCCGATGAAAGTGCCAGCAAGGGTAATCGGAAAGCCAAATATTTTGACGATGCCGGCGATTTCCGATTTGGTGAAACCGAGATCAAGATACAGGGGCGTGGTCATTTGCCCTGCCATGGTGTCGCCAACTTTGTACAAAAAAACGAAGACTAAAATGATGATGGCATAGTCACGCGTAAAATATTCCTTAAAAGGTGCCACCACCGCTTCTTGCAACGTTGCCGGTTTGCCATGGTCAGATGTTGGCTCGGGTGCGAGCAAGGTGGCAATTAAGCCGGCACTCATGGCCGCGGCCATGATGATATATACCCAGTGATACGCCAAGTGGTCGGCGAGAAACAGGCCACCACCGGTTGCCAGTAACATGCCGGTGCGGTAGCCGCCAACATAGAGCGATGCGCCCATGCCCTGCTCATCATCTGCCAGTGATTCTCGGCGGTATGCATCGATAACAATGTCCTGACTGGCAGAAAAAAAACTCAGCAGTAACGCCGCGAGCGCCGTCATCAGTAACATTTGCGAGGGGTTAGAAAAACCCAGCAAGGCGATGGATACTGTCAGGCATAGTTGCCAGATAAACAACCAGCCACGACGACGACCGAGCAGTGCCGGTGTGTAACGATCCATCAACGGCGCCCAGACAAATTTCAGTGTATAGGGCAGCCCGACCAGCGCGAATAAACCGATGGTACCAAGGTCAACATTTAGGTCGACCATCCATGCCTGCAATAACGAGCCGGTGAGCAGTAAGGGCAAGCCACCTGAAAAACCCATGACAAAAGCCAGCAACATCCGCCCAGTAAGTAGCGATGAAAGAACCTGTTGCCAGGACGATTTATGTTGTTCGAGTTTTGGTTGTGTGTGCTTCAAATGCTTGGAAATGCTGTATGTTCTGTCTAGCTAAGCGTGTAATCGTAATCGATGATTAATGGCGAATGGTCAGAGAAGCGTTCATCTTTATAAATTTGGGTGGCGCTTACTAGCGGTTTTAGCTTAGGCGTAATTATCTGGTAGTCGATGCGCCAGCCAGTATTGTTTGCCCATGCCTGTCCGCGGTTCGACCACCAGGTGTATTGGTCAGGTAGCTGATTAACTTCACGAAAGGCATCAACATAACCGATGTCATTAAATAGTGTATCCATCCATGCACGTTCTTCGGGTAGAAAACCGGAGTTCTTCTGATTACCGCGCCAGTTTTTAATGTCGATATTTTTGTGTGCGATATTCCAGTCGCCACAAATAATAAACTCACGGCGCTTGCGGCGTAGGGCTTGCAGGTAATCGGCAAATCTTTCCAGAAAATCGAACTTTACATTTTGGCGTTCTTCGCTGGCAGAGCCGGAATGCATGTACAGCGAAATGACGCTAAGTTTTTCAAACTGAAATTCGATGAATCGTCCTTCGAGGTCGATATCGTACCAGCCGATACCTTTGTGGACTTTTTTAGGTTTTACTTTGCTGTAGATGGCGACACCGCTGTAGCCTTTTTTTTGTGCATCATGGTATTCGCAGTAATAACCTTCAGGAGAAAACACTGCATCGCTAAGTTGGTGGAATTGCGCTTTGGTTTCCTGAATACAGACTACGTCTGCATCGACTTTTTTTAACCAGTCAAAAAAACCTTTCTTTGCGGCGGCGCGAATACCGTTGGTGTTAGCAGAAATAATACGCATGGCAGTCTTTTCTTGTATGAAAGCTTCTTATTATATGAAGGCCTATGATACCTGAAACTGTCATCAATCGTTATGCCATATTAAATGATATGGGCGCATTATAAGTCACTGGGACGATATTATTTTCAGCATCGTTTGCGATGACAAATTTAAAATAACGTATAATTCGCGTACGTAATACAGGTGACATATGCAAGAAAATAAAAAACGGTTTATTGACCTGGCGGTCAAATATCAGGTGCTGCGTTTTGGCGAGTTTACGCTTAAGTCTGGTCGTACCAGCCCATACTTTTTTAATGCTGGACTTTTTAACAGCGGCTATGCGCTGGCGGAGCTTGGTAGCTGTTATGCGCAGACCATTATTGAGAAAGCTATCGATTACGATGTTTTGTTTGGACCTGCATATAAAGGTATCCCTCTGGTATCCGCCATCGTTTACGCGCTTGCGGTAAATCATGATATTGATAAACCGTATGCATTTAATCGTAAAGAGGCAAAAGATCATGGCGAAGGCGGCCTTATTGTTGGTGCACAATTAAAAGGCAACGTGCTTATCGTCGATGATGTTATTACGGCCGGAACGGCTATTCGTGAAGCCGTTGATATAATTAAAGCAGAAGATGGAAATACTACTGCCGTGCTGATCGCACTTGATCGTCAAGAAAAAGGTAGCGGTGAGCTGTCAGCTATTCAAGAAGTTAAACGTGACTATGGTATTGATGTGTTCAGCATTATTACTATGACGGACCTGATTGATTATCTGGCCTCGGATACATCCTTTGCATCGCATCTTGAGGCTATGGAGAATTATCGACGGCAATATGGCGTTTGATTAATTATTTAGTACAGCCCCTTATATTATTAAATAATTTGTCCAAATTAATCGACAAATTCGTCAAACAGTTACTTTCTCATAACGCTTGTGTCGTTGATGGTCACTATTGCTAGTTGGTCTTGAGCGTAAGGGCAGTAGAAACATGCATCGTAAATTCATAATACCCACGTACTCGCATCAGAACAATGGGTAATTCTGTACGACTGTATTCAATAATTAAACACTGCACTGACGAAATTCAGACACAATAGTGTTAGATTTTCGTAATTATTTTGTGTTGAAGATAAAGCTAACAATTTGTAACCTTTTGATATTTAATGGCTTTATTGCGAAATAGAAGTTGGCATGCCAAATGCATTGCTAACTTCTATTATTAATTAAAAAAGGAAAACACAATGAAACTTACAAGTACTATATTAATTTTAACTGCATCTTTATGGGCTGGCTCGGCAAACGCATTGCTAACATTCAGTGATGTTAGCTACACCAGCAATTCGTTAACGTTTACGGTTGATGGTGATATGTCTGGATATGACTCACCATCATTTTGGAGTAAAAACCAATTCAGTATTCGTTATAAAGGTGACTTATGGGCAGGCCCAACATCGGGTTATCACTCAAATAGCTGGTCTACTTCAGTATTTGATAATAAGTCATTATCGTACGGTGGTAACACGGGTAATTGGAGTAACCCTTATACCTGGAGTCGATATACATCGTCGCTTTCTGATGCTATTGCAAGCATGCGAACAGTTACGGTTAACTTTGTAAACAATTATTTAAATGTTAATGCTAATAATGCGATTGTTGATTTTTATTGGGGTAACGGACAATACTCGAGTAACCCAACTTATTTAGCAACGGGAACGACTGCAGCTGTGCCTCTTCCAGGTACGTTAATGTTATTGGCTTTGGGCGCATTTGGTCTTGTCGCTAGCAGAAAGCTTAAAAAAGCCTAATCTTTAAAACAGTACTATCGAAAAAGGGATGCTAACGCATCCTTTTTTTGGCTTGCTGCATTTATTCTAAAGTTAAATTTAGCGTGGGATTCTTGCAATAATTAACAGGCCGATATGGATTATTTGTATACTGTTGTTTTAATTATTTTTGCAGCATACTGACGAAACTCAGACACAAAAGTGTCAGATTTTCGTAATTTATGTGAGCGACAGTCAAAACAAGTAATTCATAACTAATTGATTATAATCATATTTATCGCATTATAAAAGTTGGCATGCCAAATGCATTACTAACTATGATTATTGATTAAAAAAGGAAAACACAATGAAACTTACAAGTACTATCTTAATTTTAACTGCTTCTTTATGGGCTGGTTCGGCAAACGCGTTGTTAACATTCAGTGATGTTAGCTACACCAGTAATTCGTTAACGTTTACGGTTGACGGTGATATGTCTGGTTATGCTGCTTCGGCTTACAACAATCAATTTAGCATTCGTTATAACGGTGACTTATGGGCAGGTCCTACATCCGGCTACCACTCAAATAGTTGGTCAACATCAATTTTTGATAATAAAGCCATTTCTTATGCTGGTAATACAGGTAATTTTAGTAACCCCTATACATGGAGTAATTACTCATCATCGCTTTCAAATGCTATTGCAAGCATGCGAACAGTTACGGTTAATTTTGTAAGCAACTTTTTGAATACCAATGCAAGTAATGCAATTGTTGATTTTTATTGGGGTAACGGGCAATACCATAGTAATCCAACGTACTTAGCAACAGGAACGACTGCAGCAGTGCCTCTTCCAGGTACATTAATGTTATTGGCTCTGGGTGCATTTGGACTTGTCGCAAGCAGAAAGCTTAAAAAAGCCTAATTTTTAAAACGGTACTATCGAAAAAGGGATGCATTTGCATCCCTTTTTTTTGTTTGTTGAGTTTATAATTTATCCTAATATTAATTTCAAACCGACCAAAAGCGTCACTACCTCAAAACTACGTTTTATTACTCGATTACCTTTAACAATAGATAAATGTGCACCGGCATAGCCGCCTATAAAAGATCCAAGTAATAATGCGGGAATCCATAACCAGTGAATATCGCCAAGTAGTCCTAATGTAATGGCTCCTGAAGTATTCCAGAATAAACCTACGAAAACCAGTGTGTAAGCAACGGCCAGCTTGTAGTCAAAGCCAAACCATCGAATCAGCCACAGGGTGACGAATAAACCGGTGCCTGAGGATAACGAGCCATTGAGGATGCCGATAATAAATAACACCAGCGCACCAGTAATATAACCTCGCACATGTCGGTTTTTAGTTTCATATTTTTGGCCCAGCTCAGGTGAAAATAAGGAGTAAATCCCCAATGTCATGGTTAATATGCCAAGTGCTAACTTAGCGGTCTGCTCAGGAATTTGTAGGATAACGCTGGCACCAATAATTACGCCAGGAACGCCAGCGAGTATCATCATCAGTGCGTAATCACGTTGTATTTTGTTTTCTTTTAGGTGTCGCGCAGTTGCGCCAATACCCAGGGCAATGGTTGCGATTTTATGCGTTGCAAGCGCGGTACCAAAAGGTAGCCCTAAAAAAAGTAGTGCGGGTAATTGTATTAAACCAGCTCCGCCACCGGATAAAGCGGAAAATAAGTTAGCAATCAGTGAGATGGTGAATATAAGAAGTTGTTCTGCCACGTCAATTATCCTCGATTCTTCAGGATTTGTGCCTATAATCTTTAGGTGCCTCCGATTAAGTTTGCGTCGAACGTGGTCTGTTTACAATGTTTCGTTCGGTATGCTCGTTGTGTCTGGTTTTGTAAAACCACATAACGCGGTAGTAAATAATTTAATCGAAAATGTGTCTGTATGATTTTGGAGGTATCATAAGTTTATCATTTATTACTATTTGAGGATGCGCATGTTGCGTTTCGTGTTGTCTGCACTGACGGCAATTATAATAAGCAGTTCATTTGTTGCGCAGGCAAAGATGTACAAGTGGGCGGATGAAAATGGTCAGATTCATTTTGGCGATAAAATTCCGCCAAAATATGTGGTGAAAGAACACGTTGAGTTAAATGAACAAGGTGTGATAATTCGTCGTCAGGATGCGGCGAAAACACCGGCACAAAAAGCAGAAGCAAGACGGCTGCGAAAGGTGCTTGCTGAAAAAGCCTTAATAGAAAAAAAGGCAAAACAGCGTGATCGTGTTTTACTCGATACTTATACCACCGAGCGGGATTTATTTGTCGCACGAGATGCCAGGCTTGATGCAGTCGGCGCGCAGATTCGGCTGGCATCATCGATAATAGAGGATTCAAAAAACAAGCTTGAAACCATGGAAAAACAGGTGGTTTTTATCGAGACATCAAATCGTCAAGTCCCCGCTGATTTGTATCGACGAATAAGAAATGGGAAGCAACAGGTGGCCGTGCAAACCAGGGTTATGAAAAATCATAAGCGTCGGCGAGACAATATTTCAACGCAGTTTAACGACTATATCGAACGTTTTCGAACACTAAAAGCTGAGCAAAAAGCCAGACGTGAACAGCTTGCGCGGGAACGCCACGAGTTCTAATCTTTTAATAGTTTAACGGTTGGCAGGTTTACTGAATAAGTGAATTAGACGCTTACGAGTTAATCAATGTGCCGACGCCTTCGTCGGTCAATAGTTCAAGTAACACTGCGTGCTCTACGCGACCATCGATTATGTGTGCAGTTTTAACGCCCGAGTTTACAGCGTCCAACGCACAATTTACCTTGGGTAACATGCCGCCAGAGATAGTGCCATCGTTAATCAATTTTTTAACCTTTCTAGCGTTAAGTCCGGTGAGAATATTATCTTGTTTATCGAGGATGCCGGGTGTGTTGGTAAGTAGTAATAATTTTTCAGCACCTAGTACGACCGCCATCTTCCCCGCAACGATATCGGCATTGATGTTGTACGATGCGGCATCCTGACCGACACCAATAGGTGCTATGACGGGAATAAAGTCACCGGCATCCAGGGTGTTGACGATAGAAGGGTCTATTGTTGTTACTTCACCGACATGCCCCAGGTCGATGATTTCAGACGTCGATGACGCTGCAGATTCGCGAGTGATTTCCAGTTTTTTTGCACGTATCATGGCGCCGTCTTTGCCGGTAAGGCCAACGGCTTTGCCACCATTATGGTTAATCAGATTAACGATACTTTTGTTAACCAGACCACCAAGAACCATCTCCACAACGTCCATGGTTTCACTGTCGGTAACGCGCATGCCATCGATAAATTTTGATTCCTTGCCAATTTTTTCCAGTAGTTTTCCAATCTGGGGGCCACCACCATGTACCACAACAGGGTTTACGCCAACCTGTTTTAATAAAACGATATCGCGAGCAAAGCTGTTTTTCAGAGCGTCGTCCACCATCGCATTGCCACCGAATTTAATGACGATGGTTTTTTTATTGAGACGTTGTAAATAAGGTAACGCCTCTGACAAAACGCTGGCAATATTGATGGCGGATTTTTTGTCCACGGGAATCCTCGGTATTAAAAATGATGACGGTGTTATTGTGCCTACATCTTACTTAAAAAGGCAAATGTAAACTGCTGTCTATGGCCAGAATTTTTTTGCGGAAAATATTCTGAATTTCCAATAAGGTGTTTTCATCATTGGCTTCAAAACGTAACACCAGGCATGGTGTGGTATGTGAAGGTCGAATTAACCCCCAGCCGTTAGGGTAGTTAACGCGTATGCCATCGATGGTTGTGGTTTTGGCATCATCAAAGGTTGTAGCTGCGATGAATTTTTGCATGAACGTGTAATGCTCGCCTTCGGCAAAATGGATTTGCAGCTCAGGTGTGTTAATGCTGTCGGGTAAAGCATTAAAAATAGTTGAGCTGGTTGTATCGTGTTGGCTGATAATTTCCAGCATACGCGCAGCACTGTATAAGCCGTCATCAAAACCGAACCAGCGTTCTTTAAAAAAGATATGGCCACTCATTTCTCCTGCGAGTTCGGCGTCAGTTTCTTTCATTTTGGCTTTGATGAAAGAATGGCCGGACTTCCACATCAGTGATTTACCACCTAGGTTTTTAATGTAGCCATCCAGGTTTGATGTGGATTTAATATCGTAAATAATCATCGCGCCGGGTTTGCGCTTTAGCAGGTCGGCAGCAAACAGCATTAATTGTCGGTCGGGCCACAGGATGTTTTGTTCATTATCCAATACGCCAACTCGGTCTGCGTCGCCATCAAATGCAAAACCAATATCAATATTATTATCTTTTATAGCATTTTGTAGATCGATAAGATTTTCTGGTTTGGAGGGGTCGGGGTGATGGTTTGGAAAATGACCATCCACGTCACAAAACAGCGACGTTACATTACAACCAAGACGGCTAAATAATTCGTTTGCCAGTATGCCAGCAGTTCCATTACCACAATCGATAGCGATGTTTAAGGGTTTTTCAAGTTTGATGTCATCGACGATAGTATCTAAATAATCAGCAATGATATTTATTTTTCTGTAGTCGCCACTACCATTATTAAGATGGCCATCGACAAGTTTTTGGTAGAGATTTTTAATGCTGTCGCCATACAGTGTGTCACCCGCAATGAGCATTTTAAGACCATTGTATGGTGGCGGATTATGGCTGCCTGTCACCATGATGCCGGTGCCGGTATTTAATCTATGGGTGGCAAAATAGAGTACAGGCGTAGGCACCATGCCGATATCGATCACGTTGCAACCACCTGCGCGCAGTCCATCACTTAAACGTTGCGCTAACTCTGGGCTGGACAGGCGACCGTCTCTGCCGATAATAACCGTGCGTTGATTTTGAGATAAGGCCTGTGTTGCAAAGGCCTGGCCAATTTGTTGAACAGTGTCGGGTGTCAGGGCAGTTTCGACGATGCCTCGAATATCGTAAGCGCGGAAAATAGCTTTATTTATGGTCATGGTATGGCAACGTTAGGTCTCACATTTATAGTGTAGTTGCTAGACGTTAGTTTGTACCAGAATGACCAAAACCACCGCCACCACGATGCGTTTTTTTAAAGTCGGCAACTATTTCAAAATCGGCTTGAATCACAGGTACCAGGACCAATTGTGCGATACGGTCACCAATCGCAATGCTGAAATCTTTATCACCACGGTTCCAGCAGGAAACAAAAAGTTGTCCTTGATAATCCGAGTCGATCAAACCGACGAGATTGCCTAATACGATGCCATGTTTATGTCCCAGGCCGGAGCGAGGCAGAATGATTGCTGCCATGTTGGGGTCTTCGACATAGATAGCCAAACCGGTAGGAATTAAGATGGTTTCACCTGCTGTTATCACGGTGGTTTTGTCGAGAGTGGCGCGTAAGTCCATGCCGGCAGAACCATCGGTGGCATATGTAGGTAGCGCGATTTCTTTGCCGATGCGAGGGTCAAGTATCTTAAGCTGTATCTTTTGCATTCTGAGTTTTATCGATTTTATATTGTTTGGCAATGAGCGATATTAATTGTCGAGCTAATTGTGATTTACGTGCAACATCAAAGTATTGCTCGTTGACAGTCACGCTGTTATTTTTAGTGTGTTTGTTATGCCAAAAAACATGCAGTGCATTATATTCGCTATTAAAACCTATTTGTGGCACATCGTTATTATTGGCAGTTGCACTAACGTTATTAGCTACAATCATATCCAAATTTTTACGTTGAAGCTTTTTTTGTGCGTTAGCAATGACGTTTTCGGTTTCAGCCGCAAAGCCTACGACAAAGGGTCTGGCATGATGTTGCGCTACGGTAGAGATAATATCTTCGTTTTTTGTTAGATGCAGTGTTAGCGTGTCTTCGGTTTTTTTGATTTTTTGTGTAGCAATATCGGTTACGCGATAATCAGATATCGCTGCAGTAGAAATATAAATATTACATTCGTCGATGTTTGTTAATACGGCGTGCTGCATTTGTTCGGCAGATTCGACGGCGACAAAGCTAATGCCTTCAGGTGCAGTCAAGTGGCTGGGGCCACTTATCAACGTAACCTTGGCACCAGCTTCGCGAGCAGCGATGGCGATGGCGTAACCCATGCGCCCTGAGCTGCGGTTGCCGATAAAGCGTACCGGGTCGATGGCTTCATAAGTTGGCCCGGCAGTGACAACAACCTTTACGTTTTGTAAGTCACCACTTTTAAAACTTTGATGAAGGTTGAGCATGATGTCGCTGACGTCCTGCATACGCCCCTCACCTGTTTCGCCACAGGCTTGTAGACCCGAAGCAGGGCCAAATTGCTGCCAGTTTTTTTCGACCAGTGTTTTACAGTTCGCTTGCGTGCTTAAGTCGTGCCACATTACCCGGTTCATTGATGGCGCAAAACATTTGTTGGCCTCAGAGGCAAGACAGAGTGTGGTCAGTAAATTATCTGCGCGGCCGTGTGCCAGCTTGGCGATAGTATTGGCACTGGCGGGTGCGATGATAATGACATCAGCCCAACGCGCCAGCTCGAT
>JAESSQ010000023.1 GCA_016764035.1 Gammaproteobacteria bacterium | reverse complement strand
TCTATATCTTCTTTTTGAAAATTAAATTTATTTGTTAAATTTTCAAAAGCTTTTACGCATAAATCTGATGCTTTTTCAGTCTTTTCTTTTAATGCTTGGTATTTGACTCCAAGTTTATTTTCTATAAAATCATCATCTAACTCAAATTTATTTTTTTTATTATAATTTGATACTTTTGTTTCTGGTAAGTAACTTGCTATTTCCTTAATTCCCAACATATATACTCCCCCTACACTAAACTAAAATAAATAAAACCAACTAGTTTATCATTTAATGATATTTCAGTTTTAGTAAGTTTAAAGTTAAAATTATTTTTAAATAATAGCCTCAAAGGATATATGTTATTTTCATCAATTTTTTCATGTAGTTGTAGTCTTGTAAAGTACCACTTTCCATCAGCTTGAGGGAATAGCTGCTCTAATAAAAATTTATTATTCGCCACTACATTTTCTATAAAAGTATATGATGTTGGTACACTAAGATTAATTTCCTGCTTTTCTATATCCATCTGGGAAAGAGTGGATATACTTTCCTCATCATATTCATATCTACAATCGATAGAACTATTATCTTGTGTAGCATAAAACACTTCTTGTTGATTGTTTTTATTTTTATATTTATAAACAAACTTTAAATTTTTTTCATCTAATGGTTTTATTTTAGAAATACGTAAATTTTCTTGGGAAACTCCATGAAAAGAAAAATCTATATTCGAATATATTATTTGATTTTTGTCCAAGTTTTTAATGACTTTATTATAAATATCTGTTCCATGAACATAATTTCTTTTTCCCTTGAAACAAAACTCTAAATTATAATCATTATTCATATCCAAGTTCCTTGTTTGATAGTATTTTGATAGTATTTACTAGGACAGTACTATACTTGTTTTTTTTGTATGTAGGTTTCTTAGATCGTTTTAGTTTGATAATCTTTCCTATACCTTTTAAGCAGTCTTTTTTGAAAGTCACTACACCTTGCTTATTTAAATAAGATGTTATCATATTTTGATTTGATATTACATTAATACACAAGAATTGTTTATCCAAAAAAATCAATTCATACGTCGTTGTACTACAACTACATATAGCAAACTCACATTGAGACATAAGCTCAAAATAATTATTTGGCTGAATATATATATGAAAAATAAAATTGTTATCCTCTAAATATTGAAATATTCTTTGATGATATTTATCAGAACACCCTTTCCCTAAAATTATATGATATATTAAGTTATCAGGTAAATATTTAAGTAAATCATATGTCGTTTCAGTTATATCAGTCCCTCCAATTGATATAAAAACAGTATCTTTTTTAATTGAAATATTTTGAATATCCATTAAGTCTTTACGAAAATACATATGTTCTAAACCTAAAAAGTACATGGTACTATCATGTTTAGTTAAATAGTGTTCAAAAGCATAAGGATTAAAATTTATAATAACATCTACATTTGGATTTTTAAATTTTGCATCAAAAAAAACAACTTTAAAATATTTACTTATATATCCTAAATCTTCTAGTGTGATATTATAGTTATCAATAATTAGAACTTTTATCAGAGAGCTTTTTAAAAAATCAATAACTTCTTTTATCTTTACTGTAATACATTGTAATATATCTACCTGCTCTAATTTTATATACTCACTATTTGTAAAATATGTTGTTGAAATATCATTTTCCAATAATTGTTCATACAATCCCATCATTCTATAAAAATGACCAAAACCTTCTGTTTTATTTACAGGTGTCCATATTGCGACTTCATACATATTGTTACTAATTTATCTTTGAGCTTTAAAGAAATTTTTAACCATCGTGTTATGATTCATTGCAAAGTTACCAGAAACTACGGCATTATCCTTTAAATCCTTAACAACTATACTACCAGCTTTTATATCGACATCTTTACCTATAATAATATTTTCTCTTATTACTGAAGATGATCCAACAATAGTTTTATCACCAATATTTACATTCTTTGCAACTACACAATTTCCTAATATTTTACAATTTTTACCTATCTTTGCTTCATGTCCAATAGTTGTGGATATGCCTATAATTGTATAATCATCTACAATCGTGGGCATATTTGAAAAAACAGAACTTACTATTACGCTATTTGCTAAAAGTGTGACATTATTTCCTATTTTTACTACTCCACCATGCTTAACAAATTTGTTATTACCATCTTCTTGTGTATATAATATTCCATGATTACCAAGTATACTTCCTGTGTCTATAAAACAATTTTTACCTATATATACATTATCCTCTATTACAACATTTATACCGATAATAGTATTATTACCAATGTAGCTTTTAGATGAAATAATCGAAGATTTTGAAATCTTTACATTTTTACCTATACCATATTTAAATACTTGTTGAAAAAGATTTTCATCTAACATATATCTATATAAATTAAAAAAACTTTCTCTAGGATTTTTAACTATACAAATTCCTTTATCTGTATTATCTATATCTTTTAATAAATTTTCAGTAATAATAACTACAGAAATATCATTATTATTTAACGCTAGCTTGAGATAATGCAAAGTATCACAAAAAGTTAAAACATCTTTTCCTGTACTATTTGAATAACCAAGTTCATAAAATAATTTATCTTTGTGGACCTCTTTTTTTAAAAAATAATCTTTTAATAACATAAATGTATTCCCTTTAATTGAAAAGTAAATTTATAATACATACACATTTTTATTGTTTAACAACAAAAAAGAAACTACTGACATACTTTTATATCCATTTTTACAGGTTACTTTATACATCTTGTTTAGATCTAAAATTAAACTAGTTACATCACTAATCTCAATATTAATTGCATTTAATATCTGATTATGAGTATTAAGATTAATTGTAACAAAATTATCACTTTGTAATTGTTTCACTTCCTTTAAACTAGGAAGATTATTAATATTAAAATCTAATATACCCTCAATATTATCAAATCCTACTCTTCTCAATTTAGTGACAAATTTATTAAAACTTGATTTATCATCACCAATTAAATATATATTTTTATTATGCTCAAGTAAATTTCCAGAAATTAGTGATACATTAGATTCTTCATATATATTTATAGAGTTTTTGATATGTCCGCATCTAAAATAATTAGGATGTCTTAAATCTATTATATAGCTATTATTGAAGTCACTATCAAAAAATTCTTCTTCATCAATAGTTCTTATTTCTGATAAACTGTTTAATAATTTTGGTCCCTCTATATTTATACTCGTCATTTTATGAAAAAATAATGGTGTTTCTATATTTTGATTTATTAAATTATTTATATACTCTTTTTTACCCTTTTTAGATAACATAAAGCTATAGTTTGTTTTCTTCTCTATACCTATAGTTGAAAAATATTGAGTTTTTAAATTCTTTCCACAAAATGACCCTTTGATATGTGATGTAAAAGTCATCAAATCATTATCAAGGTTATATAGTTTCATTGCTGTTTGATATGACTTTTCAGCTAAATCATTAATATTTTCTTTACCTAATAAATCTGGTCTTGCCATATCTCCTACAAATAAGATATCTCCTACAAAAATATATTTATCTATCCCATCTT
>JAESSQ010000268.1 GCA_016764035.1 Gammaproteobacteria bacterium | reverse complement strand
TGATTCGTCCGGGTGAGCGATGATGATGTCGTTTTTTGAAACGATAAAGCCGAATCCGGACTCACCGATCTTTGATTTCTGGATAATCTCATCCAGCCAGCTGAGTTTGATATCGGCGGTAGCGACACCGGCAAAACTTTTGCCGTCTTTAAGATAGATGGGTGTGGAGTAGGTGGCCATGTGTACGTTACCGCCGCCGTCATCAACGTAGGGCTCTGACCAGATGGCGCTGTTGGCTTTTCTTGTATTGCTGTACCAAAGCTGGTTTTTATAGTCGTAAGAGCCGCTGGATAGGTCAGCGTAGGCTATAGCGCCATCTTTTTTATAATAATAGGGTGCGAAGCCACCGGTTGCCCCGGCCACTGCGCCGCTTTCCAGCGCCACAGTCATGCCAAATATTTCAACGTTATTATCAACAAATGCTTTTGTCATCTGCCTGATATGCTTTTTGCTGATGTCCGGGATGGTGACAACAGCCGCCAGCGAATCGGCACTGGTCGAAACACTGTGCAGCACGGTATCAACTTTTTGCACGGTCGATAGTGTGGTTTCCTTCGCCAGTTGCTCCACATAATTCTCCAGCAACTGGCGGGAGAGAAGATAGTTTGTGCTCAAAACCACGATGAAAATCAATGCGCTCAGAGAAACAATCCACAGGCTGAGGTGCGCGGCGAGGCTTTTGAATGGTCTGTTATTATTCATTTACGGTATTGCCGGCATCCTGAACGAAACTTAATTCTCTTTATAGCATTTACCGGCGGTAGATGGAGGGATTTTGTTTTTTCTTCAGTGCTTGTCGTGCGGGCGATGAATGTTTTTATCGCACGCAGTTATCGCTGCAAGCTCTTGCAACAGCAGGCACTTCCACGTATGATTCCGCCCTCTTCAGGCGCGTAGCTCAGTTGGTTAGAGCGCTTCCTTGACATGGAAGAGGTCGGTGGTTCGAATCCACTCGTGCCTACCAATTCACAAACACCATAAGGTGTCTTATTGCAGTAAACAAGCGATCTTTCGTAGTGATCGCCACTGGAGAAAATATGCCACAAAACACCCCCGTAATTACTCTGCCTGATGGCACACTTCGCTCCTTTGATGCACCGTTAACGGTGATGGATGTTGCTGCTGATATCGGCCCCGGCCTGGCAAAGGCTACGTTGGCGGGACGTGTAAACGGCGAAGTGGTCGATGCTTCTTTTCTTATCGCTGATGATGCCGAGCTGGCTATAATAACCTCAAAAAATGAAGAAGCACTTGAATTAATGCGCCACGATGCTGCGCATATCATGGCACAAGCTGTACAGGAACTGTTTCCCGGTACACAGGTGACCATTGGCCCTGCTATCGAAAACGGTTTTTATTACGACTTTGCTCGTGACAAGCCCTTTACCGATGATGATCTAAAAGGTATCGAAGATCGCATGCGTGAGATAGTCAAACGTGACTTGCCTATCGTACGTGAGGTGATGGACCGTGATGCAGCGATAAAAACGTTTGCTGATATCGGTGAGCAGTACAAGGTCGAAATTATTAAAGATATCATTCCCGAAGACGAGGAAGTTTCTATCTACCGTCAGGGCGACTGGTTTGATGTTTGTCGTGGCCCACACATGCCCAGTACCGGCAAGCTGGGTAAAGGCTTTAAGTTGATGAAAGTTGCAGGTGCCTATTGGCGTGGCAATTCAGATAATGAAATGTTGACCCGTATATACGGAACTGCGTGGCCGGATAAAAAACAGTTAAAGGCTTATTTGCATCAGTTAGAAGAAGCCGAGAAACGTGATCACCGAAAACTGGGTAAAAGGTTAGGCTTTTTTCATATGCAGGAAGAAGCACCGGGCATGGTGTTCTGGCACGACAAAGGCTGGTCTATCTACCTTACCGTGCAAAATTATATACGTGAAAAATTACGTCAGCACGATTATCAGGAAATACATACACCATCAATTGTAGATCGCAGTTTGTGGGAAAAGTCCGGGCACTGGGACAAATTTGGTGACATGATGTTTACCACGCATTCAGAAAATCGTGATTATGCGATTAAGCCAATGAATTGCCCCTGTCATATTCAGGTATTTAATCAAGGACTGAAAAGCTATCGTGATCTACCGTTGCGTTTGGCCGAATTTGGCTCATGTCATCGAAATGAACCTTCTGGTACCTTGCATGGTTTGATGCGGGTGAGAAATTTTGTACAGGATGATGCACATATTTTCTGTACCGAAGATCAGGTACAAGATGAAGTCTCTGCATTTATTGATCTGGTTTATGAAGTCTATGAAGATTTTGGTTTCACCGATGTAAAAGTAGCGCTATCGACACGTCCTGAAGAACGTGTCGGTGATGATGAAGCCTGGGATAAAGCTGAGAAAGCGCTTGAAGTAGCGTTGGATAACAAAAAACTCGACTGGATATTACAGCCAGGTGAGGGTGCTTTTTACGGACCAAAAATAGAATTTGTTCTTAGAGATTGTCTCGGGCGTGAGTGGCAATGTGGCACCATGCAAGTTGATTTTTCCATGCCTGGTCGACTGGATGCGCAATATATTGCGGCTGATGACAGTAAACAGACGCCAGTGATGTTACATCGAGCAATTTTGGGTTCAGTAGAGCGATTTGTGGGTATTTTGATCGAAGAACACGAGGCTAAATTTCCGCTCTGGTTAGCACCGGTCCAAGCCGTAATTCTCAATATTACGGACAAACAGGCCGAATTTGCTAAAAAAATGCAAAAAAGACTTGTTTCGCAAGGATTTAAAGTCGAATTGGACTTGAGAAATGAGAAGGTAGGATATAAGATTCGCGAGCACATTTTACAGCGAGTTCCCTACATGCTGGTTATCGGTAATCGGGAGCTTGAAAATAATACAGTGGCCGTCCGCACGCGAAGTGGTGAAGATTTAGGTACGATGTCAATTGATGACGTAGCTAGTAGATTTTCATTAGAGATCGCGCGCCGCGGTCGCGTTGTTTGTAGTAACACCATTTTGGAGGAATAAAACTATCGCTGCACCAAAAAAGACGCGCGTAAATAGCGACATCACTTATCCACAGGTTCGAGTTATCGACCATGAGGGTGAACAGCTTGGTATTTTGACAAGCGAAGAAG
>JAESSQ010000267.1 GCA_016764035.1 Gammaproteobacteria bacterium | reverse complement strand
TAAACCATCTCTCCGGTTTCATTTTCAAAAACCAATCACCCAGTTGCGGCTTAAACAGCACGCCTGTTTTTATTGATAACAAATGTGTGACACAAACCAGTCGTGGTATTTTTGCAAGGCATCTATGTCAGGCATTTCCAGATATGGCGGTAATCGAAGACACTGATTTAAACAATGCAGATTACCTGACTGCATTTACACGAGCAGTATTCACATACATCAAACAATAAAGTATTAATAAACAATCAATTCAACTCCATCTTGATATTTTTTACATGCACGGTAAAACGCGAACCTGTATTGTCCCCATCTGACATCAACCATAACGCAACAACATTCACCGGCTTCTCAAATTGGTAACTGGATTGCTGCCAGCCATTTTCACCTTTAACACTAGCCATAGAAATCATCGTTACTCGCTTATTGTAAGGATTAATCCATTTCGTGTTCGGCGAATGCCTTGCAGCCACCACAAGATTGATCATATTCTCCGATGGAAATGTTAATAAGGATTCAACGCGCTTCATCCACGATGGCAAAAAAGGCATAAGTGACGAGTCATCTGATTCAAGCAATAAGCCCAGCTTGAAAACCGCATCATCACCTGATTTCTGCTCTTCATGGTGCGCATCTTTTACTTTTGGCGCACCTTCACTACGCCACTCAAAACTGACCTGACCGATTTTTTTAATACTATCAAACGGTTTCATCAAAAACGAAGCGCTATCATTAACTATTATCTTCAGCTGCTGATTTGCATATACATATTGATTAGGCTGTATTCTTTTAAACTGGATATGCTCGAAATTATCCGCCTGCAACAAAATTGTTTGCTGCGGCTTCTCAGCAATCGCGTTAGCCGAAATCACCATCATTATTTGCACAAAAAACAAACATCGATATCTACTAATAAACACTGTAAATCCACATGATTAAATATCAGCTTATGAGTGCAATCACCTCTTTTAAGTTCAGCTGATTACAACTTTTGAGATAAAACCAAATCAGAAATGCATCGTTAGCCAGATCGTTTTTATTTCTGGATCCGTCCATTTAACTCGGTGTTTAGTATGTGCCGTAATAGTTATATGATCGCCAGCCCCGAGGCACACGTCGCCATTGTTTTCGAAACATATAATAGCTGCGCCCTGCAGTACCAGCACCCACTCATCGCCTTCCTGGTCGTGCCAACCGCTGTCTGGTGAGGTGTGCCCCATCGAGACGATGCGTTCTATTTTTACTTTATCATTGTGCAGCAGTAATTCAAAAAACTCATGGTCCAGATCTTCTGGTATCGATGCAAAAACATTTTTAATTTTCATAGCGCCACATTATTAATTAGTCAGAAAATTTTTGTACCAGAAAATCCACAAACACTCTCACTCTGGCGGCAAGGTACTGTCGATGCGGAAAAACAGCGTACACCCCTATTTCGGGTTGCTCATAGTCAGCTAAAACAATCTCTAATTTTCCTTTGGCAATTTCTTTCTCACAGCAGAACAGGGGAACCCGTCCAATACCCACGCCACGAACCAGCATCGCCACTTCCAGCTCAGCATTATTGGCCAACAATCGAGGGTTAAAATTTATCGTGCTATGGCTGCCATCTTTAACGAAGGACCAGGCCGTCGGATTAGGTATCAGCGAATAAGCGAGGCAGGCATGTTGTTCTAAATCAGCTGGCTGCTGCGGACGGCCATTTGCCTGTAGATAATCCGGAGAGGCAACGACGATGCTTTTAGACGACATTAACTTTCGCGCAACCAGATTTGAATCTTTTATCTCACCGGCACGGATGACTACATCATAACCCTCTGCGACGACATCGATCATACGGTCGTTGAATTCCACTTCGAAGGTTATCTCAGGAAAGAGACGCATGAACTCTGGGAAGTAGTCGAGCAAGTATATCGAACCAATGCTCAACGGCGCATTCACCCGCAACAAACCGCGTGGTCTGTCTTGCAACTGACTGATTGAACGCTCTGCATTTTCGGCATCGATAATAATCTGACTGCAACGCTCATAATAGGAGCGCCCGGCATCCGTCAGACTGATGGTACGTGTAGTGCGATTGAGCAAGCGGCTGCCCAAACGTTTTTCCAACCGGGTAATTTCTTTACTGACATACGAGGTGGAATGCCCCAGCGCCTGTGCAGCCGCTGTAAACGAGCCAGTATTAATTATCCCGACAAAAACAGCCATGCCATCGAGAAGATTGGTATTAGCGATTTTTTGAACCATAAACCTGCCTTAATTTGACCTATTATTAAGCATCATATGGAAATAGTTATTTTCTATTTACACTATTTATTGTCATTTGGTAACAATCTACACTGTATCCAACACAAAGCCAATTTAAAACCAAGAAAACATTTAACAGAACCATTAGGAGCAACCATAATGAAAATACTCGCCTTCGCCGCCAGCAGCAGCCGGAAATCCATCAACAAGCAGTTGGTTAGTTATGCCAGTCGCTTACTGCTTGAAGACGACATAAACCAGCATGTGAATAAACTTAAGATCGAAATTCTGGACCTAAACGACGTTGAGCTGCCCTTGTTCAGTGAAGACAGGGAAGCGGAGCTGGGCCAACCACAGTTAGCCAAAGACTTCCTGGCCAAAATCGGCGAAAGTGATGCCGTGATTATTTCCTTTGCAGAACATAACGGCTCATACACCGTTGCCTATAAAAATATTTTCGACTGGGCATCTCGCATCAAGCCTAAAGTGTTTCAAAACAAACCGATGCTACTACTTGCCACATCACCAGGCCCTGGCGGTGCATCCACTGTTTTAGCCATGGCAACCACCTCAGCGCCTTATTTTGATGGTGAGGTGATAAGCAGTTTCTCATTACCCAGTTTTTATGAAAACTTTGATAGCGAACAAGGCCGCATTACAAGTGAAAAATTAAATAACAAATTTAAAACCGCCATCAATCAATTAACGGCTAACAAACACACATTGCCACATGCTGATAAACATCAAGTCGATAAACAACAATTTGATAGTCAGTAAGTCGGCTCACTGTAGTAAGCCATTCAACAGCAGCGGAGAATTTATGAACCATCAAATAGAAATATTAAATCGCGACAGCCTTGCCGAAGGTGGTTTTGCCGGCTTAAAAGAACATCGCCTGGTGAAAGAACCCGGGCTATTTGGCCCAAACGAAAATAAAGATGGTAGCTGGCCTGGCCTGGGTCGCTTCGTCTATCTGGCGGATGCCCGTTTTATGCCACACGGCGAAACCCGCATGCATAATCACCAT
>JAESSQ010000266.1 GCA_016764035.1 Gammaproteobacteria bacterium | reverse complement strand
TTATGACACATCATTAAGCATTGCTTATTAATAATACAAAATGACAACCACAAAAAAGCCACTCATAATGAGTGGCTTTTTTATGGCTGTTATTTTGTATTATTAATAAGCAATGCTTAATGATGTGTCATAACGTGCTTGTTCAAGTTTTCCGATGGCAAGTTTGAAGATGTCTTCGGTAGAAATCATCAGCTCGTCGCCGCGATAATAATGTACGCCAATATTTCCGGTAATGGTTATATTGCCTGCGGTGGTTTTGTATGCTCGGTTATTTATTACATTAAGAATTCGTTCGATTGCTGCGGGTTTATAATCTTTTACTTTGGTATGCTGCATGATGATGCCAAAGATATTGTTGTCTAACCTGGCAACCACGTCAGTCGGTCTAACGGCACGGCGCAAGCGTCGATGTTGGCTGATTATTATTTCGTTCGCGATGAATTCGCCGTGTGTTGCGGTAATGTCTTCAAGCTCCCTCAATTCGACCATAATCAGGCAGACGCCGCCACGGCGTGTTGATGCTTCTAATAGATGCGTATTTAAGTTTTGCAATAAAAATTGCTGGTTGCCTCCGCCAGTTAGTTCATCGACCAGTGCCATCTTTTTTAGATTTTGAATGGTTTTTTCCATGTGCCGTGAGGTTTCTAACAGGTCATTTTGCAACGCAGCAACGCGCGCAGCAGCATGGACGCGGGCGGCTAACTCTTGAGGGTTAGGGGGTTTGCATAGATAATCATCAACACCATTATCGAAAGCTTTAACCAGATATTCAATGCCATCGTGTGCTGTGAACAGGATGATAGCGGTGTATGTGCCTTTTTCTTCATCGGCCTGTCTAATGCGATGCGTTAGTTCGAGGCCGTCCATTTCCGGCATCATCCAGTCGGCCAGTACCACATCAGCAGGTTGTTGGCTCATCATGAGTAGGGCTTCCGTGGCACAGTCGGCCATGCGGACACCGCTGTATCCCGCTTTTTTTAGGGCGGTTTTTACTACGATGCGGCTAAATTGTAGGTCATCAACGATGATGATTGAGAGGTCTTTACTGCTCATGAAAGTGTCACTGCCATCCTGTGGTCGTTACTAAGGTAGTCCCAGTGTTCCTTAGTTATTGTTATAAAAAGCCAAGTTAGGACTATAGCTAATTTAGTAAAAAATATCCTTATTATTTGTTGTCTATAAAAGTACATTAATAGTTAACTTATTGATTTTTTTACCAAGTAGTGAAAGCTGGTGTTAGCTTGCATCGCTCCAAACTGGACCAGATGCTTGTGCCCATTTGTTGACGATGATGCAGAATAGTTCCGCTGTCTGCTTAGCATCATAGAGTGCGGAGTGTGCTTCGTTATTATCCCAGTCCAGTCCTGCGGCCTGTGCGGCCCGTGATAATACTGTTTGGCCAAAAGCGAGCCCAGCCAGGCTTACGGTGTCAAAAATACTGAAGGGATGAAACGGGTTGCGTGCAATTTTATTGCGTTCAGCGGCGGAAAATATAAAGTTGCGATCAAGTATGGTGTTGTGGCCAATCATTATCGCGCGTTTGCATTTGTGTTGTTTCATTTCTTTCTGAATGAAGCGAAACAGTTCGCGAACGGCTGTTTCTTCATCTTTGGCTACAGCAACACGAAAAGGGTGGTGAGGGTCGATGCCATTAACTTCCATCGATGCAGGGTCCATGTTGGCACCTTCAAATGGCTTGATATGGCACTGATATTCATTGTTGGTCGACATCATGCCGTTTTCATCAATCTTTAAGGTAACCGCGCCGATTTCCAGCAACGCATCTTTTTTATCATCAAAGCCACCGGTTTCGACATCGATAACTACCGGGTAAAAACCGCGGAAACGACGGTTCATGAATTGTACTTGTTCGTCACTCATAGCGGTGTTTTATCGGCGTCGGCCAGTTCCCAGTTGAGGGTTGTGCCGGCAAGAAAAGGCACCAGTTTGTCATTACCAAGCGGGTAATCATCAGGTATCTGCCAGTTAGTTTTGTGTAAGGTTATGCTGGTGCTATTGCGAGGCAGGCCGTAAAAATCAGGGCCATTAAAGCTGGCAAAAGCTTCCAGTTTGTCGAGTGCATCTTGCTGTTCGAATATCGAGGTATAAATTTCGATAGCGGCATGTGCGGAGAAGATACCGGCGCATCCGCAGGCACTTTCTTTTTTATGTTTACTGTGTGGTGCGCTGTCGGTTCCTAAAAAGAATTTGTTGTTGCCCGAGCGAATAACCTTTAACAGTGCCTGCTGGTGAATGTCACGTTTTAAAACGGGCAGGCAGTAATTATGTGGTTGCAGACCACCCTGAAACAGCGCGTTACGGTTGAGCAGTAAATGCTGTGGAGTAATAGTGGCGGCGATATTTTTGCCAGACTGGATGACAAAATCGGCGGCTTCTTTTGTGGTGATATGTTCGAAAACGATTTTTAGGTCAGGAAAGCGGTGAGTCAACGGTTCTAATATTTTATCGATAAAAACTTTTTCGCGATCGAAAACATCGACCTCAGGTGTCGTTACTTCGCCATGGATCAGTAAGGGCAGGCCAGCTTTTTGCATTTCATCTAATGCCGCATCGCATAATCGTATATCGGTGACGCCAGCGTCTGAATTTGTGGTGGCACCAGCCGGGTATAATTTAAGACCTTTGATAAAGCAACTTTTGCGGGCAGCGATAATTTCATCCGGTGATGTGTTATCGGTGAGATAAAGTGTCATCAAGGGTTCAAAATCATAACCATCGACAGCGGCGAGAATCTCATCAAGGTATTCCACTGCCTGAATGACGGTGGTTACGGGTGGATTAAGATTCGGCATGATGATGGCACGGCCAAATTGCCTTGCGGTAAAGGGCGCAACACTTGTTAAAGCTTCGCCATCACGCAAGTGCAGATGCCAGTCGTCAGGACGGGTGATTGTTAGTTGATTTTTTGTCATAATAAGCGATTGCTATTATGCCCTAAGTTGAGATGTCTGACCTTCAAAAATTACTGTTATTGCTGTTTTTAAAATCTGCGCCGCAAGAATTGACGTATTCAAAGCCGTTGACGGTACGGGTGGCCATTGTCTATTTCTTTTCAGGCTACATCGTTTTACAGTCAACATTAACACCTGACGGTATATTTGCCGGTTTAATACTCGGCTTCTTCGTGCAACTGGCTTTTGTCTATATCGTGTTGCAAGCCCTGGGTCGGCAGCCCCGTTTTTTGCAGACGATTTACGCGATCTTTGGTGTCGGGGTTTTATTCAATGTAATTTCCTGGCCGGTATTTTCTGTGATGTCTGATATGTCGGCGGATGATGCATTAAAATCATCGATGTCACTGGTTTTTTTGATGCTGGTTAGTTGGGAAGTATTAGTGAAAGCGTATATATTTAAACATGCGTTAGAGATGAAGATGGTCAGTGCGCTGGCGTTATCTTTTTCCCTGTTTTTTATTTCGGTCGCGTTGTCGCAGTTGTTATTTCCCGCTGAAGCAGTGGGCTAGAAGAGGTTACATTTGAAAATTCATATTCTAGGTATTTGCGGTACGTTCATGGGTGGCGTTGCGGTACTGGCAAAGCAGGCGGGTCATGAAGTAAGCGGTTGTGATGCGAACGTGTATCCACCGATGAGCACCCAGCTTGAAGCGCAAGGTATTCGTTTGTGCGAAGGTTTTTACGCAAAAGATATTCCAGACGATGTGGATGAAGTAGTCATCGGTAATGCCATGTCGCGTGGCAATGAAGCGGTAGAATATGTCTTAAATAAAAACATTGCATACACCTCGGGCCCTGAGTGGCTATCAAAACATGTGCTGGATCAACGCTGGGTATTGGCGGTTGCGGGCACCCACGGTAAGACTACAACCTCGAGTATGCTGGCCTGGATGCTACAGTATGCGGGGCTCAAGCCGGGCTTTTTAATCGGTGGTATCCCGGCTAATTTTGGCCTGTCTGCACGCTCGGGTGATGCGCCTTTTTTTGTGGTGGAGGCCGATGAGTATGACACGGCATTTTTTGACAAGCGTTCTAAGTTTGTTCATTACCGTCCGCGTACGGCTATTTTAAATAATCTTGAATTTGACCACGCCGATATCT
>JAESSQ010000265.1 GCA_016764035.1 Gammaproteobacteria bacterium | reverse complement strand
TGGTCAATACTGCATCGAGATTGCGTTCGTCACAAAAATCCATAAAGGCCTCACGTAATTCTGCGATATTGGTTTGTGCGGTAAGCCCAATTGTCATATGCAGGGCAAACATGGGCGAGCCAGTATGGGGCGCAGCATAACGTTCAGTCTGTAAATCCATGATATTAATTTTGCGACTTGAGAAAAATTCAGACAGATTATGTACGATACCCGGATGGTCGAGTGCGGCAACATTAACAGCGTAGGGAATACTATGATCTTTGTTGGTTGGGGTGGAAGTGGGTTTTAGTAGCAGACGCATGTGAAGCGTTTGTTCGATGTCTTCTACCTGGGTACTTAAATTTTCGATATTTTCGGCGTTGCCACTGACCAATAATAAAATGGCGAACTCACCACCGAGAACCGTCATGCGACTGTCTTCGACGTTTAGGTTGTTGGTGTAAATGATGTTGGTGAGTTCATCGACAATACCAGGGCGGTCGTTACCCAGTGCCGAGATAACAAGTTTTGTTGTCATGTTTTCTGTTCGCTAATTAGATTATTGGGTTATGTTTTTTAATGAGGCACAGTGTAAACAAAAAAACCTTAAACGCAAAGTTCTCTGTAGCGGTTAAACGAATGAAAGTAGGGGTGCTTAACGTCGAGGTATTGAAGTTAAGTAATTGAGGCTAATTACCTGAGTTCGGAAAGCTCACGCATTAACATGGCCGGGTTGCTGGTGTTTAATTCAATCAGGTGGCGTAAATGTTGCAGACTGTTAACATCGATCTGTAGCCACTTTAAGCCCCAGTTATCGTTATCACTGCGAATGATGCTGACCCGTGCGTGGATGGCGATGTCTTCACCTAGAAAAAGCGCCATGCCACAAGGGTTGCTCAAATCTATATTAATACTTTCGGGTGGCTCTACCAACATGCCTTTCAGTGAGATATCGAGCAGGTTGCAGCTCCATTCTTCTGTGCCGCATTGCATCAATATCTCTGCGGTAAATGGAATTCGATTATATGTGCGTCGTTCTGATTGGCTTGATTTATTCAATTTTATGTCCGAACTCTAATAAAACATTGGGTATAATAAATACGTGTAATATCAATAAAATACATCGAGTATACTCACTGAGTAATTTGTACCATGTACCGTTACTTAATAACTTGTATTAAGAATAGTAAAGTATTCATCTAAAACAACATATAAATTTGAAATAAAAGCGAATTGTTGATTAACTGTGCGCCTTATTTTTCGGGGATTCTCATGTATAAAGGCAGTATGGTGGCATTGGTCACACCGATGCAGGTTGACGGCAGTGTAGATTATGAAAGTTTGGCCACATTGGTTGAGTTTCATATAGAAAATAACACGTCAGCGATTGTGTCGATGGGTACGACAGGTGAATCTGCAACATTAACCATGGATGAGCACTGTGAGGTCATTACACGTACTGTGGCGCTCGTTAATGGGCGTATCCCAGTTATCGCGGGTACGGGTGCTAATTCCACATGGGAGGCTATTGAACTGACGCGTTGTGCGCAGCAAGGTGGTGCTGACGCCTGCTTGTTGGTAACCCCTTATTACAATAAACCGCCTCAGGAAGGTCTGTATCAGTTTCATAAAAAAATAGCTGAATCTGTCGATATCCCTCAGATTCTTTATAACGTACCCGGTAGAACGGCGGTTGATATGCTTCCCGAAACCGTTAACCGCCTGGCTGATATCGATAATATCGTTGGCTTAAAAGATGCTACGGGTGATTTGAGTCGGTTGGCTGAAATGCAGGCGCTGTTGGCTAAAAAAGTAGATGGAGAAGCATTCGATTTATTTAGTGGTGATGATGCGACCGGTACAGAATTTATGTTACGTGGTGGACACGGCGTTATCTCGGTAACCAATAATGTCGCACCCGGCGCGATGGCAGCCATGTGTGACGCGGCACTGGCAGGTGATCGTGAATTGGCCGAATCATTAAACCAGCCTTTAACCGGACTGCATACCAAGTTATTCTTACAAGCTAGCCCTATTCCGGTTAAATGGGTATTGGCAGAAATGAAACTTATCCCGCCTACTATACGTCTACCACTGATTGAGTTTGAAAAACAATACCACCAGCCATTGCGCGAAGCCATGCAGCAGGCGCATTTGTAACTATACAAAACAGGTTGACCTATCAAGCTAGCCAACAAGTAAGTGTGAGATTTTAAAGATGAAGTTACCTACAAAATTGAATAATAATATGAAATGGTTTGTTATAGCGATAATACCGTTGCTGTTGTGGTCATGTGGCGGTAATGAGCGTCCTGTCTATCAGGGTGCAGAATATTATAAGAACCTGGAAGTGCCACCCGATCTAACTGAGCCAGATACTGCGGGTCAACTACGTGTCCCTGATCCAACGGAAGAAGCACAGCAGCGTTTTCGTGATAACAATAAACTTGAAACGGTTATAACACCAAAGTTTGATGGTGTGCGCATGGTGAATTATGCGGGTAATAGCTGGCTCGAAATAGACAACAATGTTGAGCATGTCTGGCCAAGATTGCGAGATTTCTGGCAGCTAGAGGGTGTCGAGCTTGTGGAAGACCGGCCATCGTTAGGTTTTATGGAAACGGCATGGGTACAACGGCTAGAGGCTGACACGGGTTATTTCAGGTCGATGTTTCAAAAGTTTGAACCCGATGTAAAAGACAAATATCGCGTTCGTCTAGAGCGTTTTGATGATGATAACAAAACTCGGCTTTTTATTGCGCATACAAGTATTGAACGAATTTTGTATGGTGAAGAAAGTGATGCGTTTATCTGGCAGTCTCGTCCTAGTGATATTGAAGCAGAACGAGAAATTATTTCGCGTATGGCATTGTTTGCTGGTAAGAATCAGCAAGAAACCGGACAATTACTGGATAACTACCGCCCTTATAGTTCACTGGTAAAAGTCGATAGTACGAATGCTACTGCACTGACCATGACAGGTAGTATGGACTTTGTATGGCACCGTGCACTACGGGCTTTAGATCGTATGTTGGTGCAAGATATTCGTCAGCAAAAAGACAGCAGTACTATTTATTTTGTGGTTGGTAAACGCACCAAAGAAGAACTGTTGGTCGAAGAAGATGAGCTGGCTAAATCAAGCTGGTTAATGCAATTGTTTAGTAGCAGCGATGAAAAAGGTAGCTCTACAAACAAACAGAATGCGTACCGTCTTGAGTTTACCGACGTCGATGGCCGTATTCAAATCGATGTCAAAGATGCTGCAGATACGCGTAATGTCGATGAAGACGAAGCGGTAAATGGTACAGCACTGGCTGAGCAGCTAAGGGATATATTGGTAGGCAAGCTGGAATAAAACGTAGAGAACTTTGCACGAAGCATCTTTTTTGTCATTGCTGCGTTAAAAATGGTCTCAAAATGCTCATTTACTCTGTG
>JAESSQ010000264.1 GCA_016764035.1 Gammaproteobacteria bacterium | reverse complement strand
TACAACTCTGCCGATCCAGATCTTCAGAACTAAAGTTTGATAATAAAGTTTGACCCGCTTCACGCACATCACTCTGATCGCGATGATGAATAACCATTGAACCAAACGCTCGCTCAACCACTTGTTGCGCAAGACTGACGCGCGTGGCTTTTAATGCAATATCTGTATAGCGGTGAATCGCCATACCAGGGGACACTTCCACCCACAAACAAGAATTGCCGGGCACGGGCGGAAAACCTTGGGACACAGACGCAATGTACTCTGCAAGCTGAGGCTGCAAAGAATCTATGTAAACGTATGTTCTAAGCTTAACCATAATAAAATAACATATACAATCCTAATTCACGCGCGCACCAAAACACGCAAAAGACACAAGTATTAAGAACGTACCCTCGTAGTAGCATGCACGAAAATACCAAACCGCAGACTTTAAAGAGATTCTTACGTCAACACAAATAGATAAGTAACTAGCCACAGATAGATGAAAGCCTATCTATCGAATGCAACACTGCTACTGATTGAAATATAACAACACCTTAAATACACATTAAGATAGCCGGCGCTATTAAACCATATACATCCAGGTAAAGGTATGCCCGTACTACAAAATAAATGATAAACAATAACGATTGTAATTTATCGAGAGGTAGAATCGATGTACTAAATCATATTTACTAAATCAATTTAAGAACCTCTTACGGGCGCAACAGAATATGCCATTAAACAAATTAAGTTTGACCACGCCAGCATAATGGCGAGTTATCTCGAAACGAAACAGAGAATCGTTATTGGGGAAACTCTAAATCACCGGCCAAAATTGCCAGGCCACTACAAAGAGCAATTGAAGCAGAGTAGCCCCTGTATTTAAAGGCTTACTTTCATCAGGTTTTAAGCTAATATCATTTCTTTTTTAAACACTTAGTAAGCACGACGTCAACAAGGGCAGCTAACAATGACCGGCATAAATATCGAACAATACAAAGTAAGCAAAGAACCTTTCTACGTTGCGCAACACGATGAAATCGAACTATACACTGCCGCTTATGCAGCGCGCCTGCCTGTCATGGTTAAAGGGCCAACCGGATGCGGCAAATCTCGCTTCATCGAACATATGGCATGGAAACTTGGCAAACCCCTGATTACCGTTGCTTGTAATGAGGACATGACCGCTTCTGATTTAGTGGGTCGATATTTGCTGGACAGTAACGGCACACGCTGGTTAGACGGCCCGTTAACGGTTGCTGCACGCATCGGTGCGATTTGTTATCTCGATGAAATTGTCGAAGCACGTCAAGATACCACGGTGGTTATTCACCCACTGACTGACCATCGCCGTCAACTGCCGCTGGATAAAAAAGGCGAGCTGCTCGATGCGCATAAAGATTTCCAACTGGTTATTTCCTACAACCCGGGCTATCAAAGCCTGATGAAAGATCTGAAGCAATCCACAAAGCAACGCTTTACCGGACTGGACTTTGACTACCCCGACAGTGAAACCGAAGTTTCAATTGTCGAACGCGAAGCCAGCATCGATAGTGAAACGGCAGAAAAACTGGTTAAAATTGCACATGCCGCGCGCAACCTTAAGGGGCATGGCCTGGACGAAGGCATCTCTACCCGATTGCTGGTTTATGCGGCAGCCTTAATGAAACAAGGCATCAAAGCCAGAGCCGCCTGCCGTATGGCAATGGTACGCCCGATTACCGATGATGAGGATATTCGCAGCACCTTAGGTCATACGATTGACAGTGTTTTCGAATAGATCAAACAATATCTTGTAAAGATAGTAAATGAATGCCACTACCCCACAAGCAGCGAGCTCGACAGAGATAAACGCAGACGAGCGACAGGCAATACAGTTCGTTGATATCGAACGCAAACTACATCTTTACTTGCGCGCGCTGTGGCAGGATGAAGACAACCTAACCCCTTATCTGCTCGATACACAAAAACTTCGCCAACCCATACCTTATTTTGACATTCAGGGTATCTACATCCCTCATGCCATCGTTGATTCGAAAAACGGTATAAGCGGCCTTAACCGTTATCGCACCACGCTGGCGCATATGGCCGCTCACCGACGTTGGAGCGAGACCATGAAAGGTGGCGACCATTACAGCCGCCTGCAGTTGAATACCGCTGACTTATTTGAAGACGCTCGCGTTGAATACCTTGCCATCAAGCAATACCCCGGCTTACGCACGCTGTTCCTGGCACAACACCCGGTACCTGTCGAAGATGCCTGCGACCCGGAAACACAGTCTTGCGTGCATCACCGTACCAGCATGATGTCTTATGCTCTGTTAAACCCTGAACACGGTTATAAGAGCAAAGATATCATCGAATACAGCCAGCGATTTCATGCGATTATGCAAGCCAGTGAATCGAGCACCAAAGAAATAACAACACTGGCGTTGTCCTTTGTTCTGCGTACCAAACGTCAATCCGACCAACTACCTGATGTTTACCTGAAAGACACCAAGGTCGGCTACCGCGACGATAATCGCCACTTGTGGGAATTTCTTGAAGACGGTGGCGAGGAAGCTATAAATGACGAAGATGATGCCACGGATGAAGCTGCCGTGCTCAATATTCAACCGATAAAGTATTACCATGAATGGAACTACAATTCACAAAGTTATTATCCAGACTGGTGCAGCATTTATGAATCCTTGCACCCTTCTGGCTACGGTAGCGAGATTGACAGATTACTGCGAAAGCATACGCTGCTCTGCAAGCGTCTAAAGCAAATGCTCGACATGCTTAAGCCTCAGGACCACCAACGCGTACGTTATCAGGAAGATGGTTGTGAGCTCGATCTTGATATCGCGCTACGCTCACTAATCGATTTAAAATGCGGCATAGCACCCGACCCACGTATCAATGTCGACCATAAGCATAACAGCCGTAACATCTCCGTCATGCTGCTACTGGATTTATCGGCATCACTCGACGATGTGCAAAAAGGCTGCAAGCAGTCTATTCTTAAACTGAGCCAGGAAGCCGTATCGATACTGGCATGGGCCATCGAAAAACTTGGCGACCCGTTTGCCATTGCCGGGTTTTGTTCGAATACGCGCAATGAAGTGCAATACAAACACATTAAAGAATTTGACGAACATTGGGGCTACGATATCAAAGCTCGACTGGCTGCCCTCGAGGCGAGGTATTCAACACGTATGGGCGCTGCCATGCGCCATGCCGGACACTATCTCAGCCAGCAGCAAACCGATAAAAAATTATTATTGGTACTAACCGATGGTGAACCAGCCGATGTCGATGTCGACAAAGATGACCCTCAGCTATTGATTCAGGATGCGCATAAGGCCGTTCAGGAATAGCGCAAGGATGGTATTTACACCTTCTGCATCAATCTTGACCCCCATGCCGACGATTACGTACAAGATATTTTTGGCTCCCACTTCAACGTCATTGACCACGTTGATAAATTACCCGAACAGTTACCAAAAATATTTATGGCGTTAACAAAATAACG
>JAESSQ010000263.1 GCA_016764035.1 Gammaproteobacteria bacterium | reverse complement strand
ATTTATGAGAGAGAAAATTAAACTAGTGTCGTCTGCTGGTACGGGTCATTATTATACAACGACCAAAAACAAACGCACAATGCCTGAAAAACTGAAATGAAAAAATTTGATCCTGTTATTCGTAAATACGTAATGTACAAGGAATCAAAAATTAAATAATTTTTTTATTTCTTTGTACCAATAAAAAACTCGGCAATGTCGGGTTTTTTATTGCACAATTTTTATTGAACCAACAAGGCTTTTACATTACTTCACGCCATATAACGCTGCGACAACGCGGTATAAATATCATCCTTAAAACTCTCGCTATCACCGTTTAAGTCTGTAATGATATCCGCCAGATATTCATTGTCTTCACGACCATTCCATACTTTTTTATAAGTACCTTCTTTGTAGCCATTGTCCTGTCTAAATATATTTAATACGTTTTTACCGACATAAATCTCATACAACTCATCAAATGACATATCGAGATACTTCATGATGCCCGCAATAAAATTAAAATGCGCACCCTGATCGGTCAAGGTTAATAAGGCAAGGCATTCAATCGATTTTCGAATATCCTCTGCCTGCATACTATTTTCAATATCTGTAGCGATTAATGCGGCTGTCTCTTCCAGGCTTTTATTTTGTTCGAGGCGAATACTTAAGGCAAAATGCACGATATCCACAACTTCAAGCTTCACCTGCATGATGTCGGCATCCTGCTTTTTCCACCATTTCCAACCATAATGCTCCAGCATTTCAGACGCCTCCATCCATATCGCCCGATACCATTCATTACCTGCACTTCGCCAATCTGCATTGACCTTTGCATTCATCAAATCTTGCAGCTCTAACATGTTAATTATTTTTTGCTTCATAAACTATTCATCTGTTCTCGTGTCGAAGCGCTAATAATAAATTTATTAAGCAAGCTAAGCAATCCTGATTAAGTAATCCTCGATAAGTAATTCGTTTGCGAAAAGCCATAATTGTGCTTAAATCTCTCTCACGGAGAACGAGAAACCAATGACTTCACTTACAAGATTTAGCAACCCTAAAATAGAAGAACGATCAATTGATTCTGCAAAACTCGAAGAATTAATCGACTTGCAGAGTAAAATTTTAGGCGCAACAGTCACCAGCACCAATTATAAAAACTTACTCAAACAGGTTTGCCTGTTTGCTGAAAAGCTCGTTCCCAATGCTGTCGCATCTATCATGCTGCTTAATCAACAAAAGAATCAGATGTTCGTGCTTATGGCGCCCAACATTCCCCAAGACGCTATAAACGACCTTAACGGCCTGTCAGTTGGGTGAGGGCTCTTGCGGCAATGCTGTGTTTCACAATGAAGACATGTACATCTGCAATACGCTTACAGATGCTCGCTGGGAAAACCTGCAAGACTTTGCAGAAAAATATACATTACATGCCTGCTGGTCCAGCCCCATCCGCGATTCAGAAAATAAAGCCATCGGTAGTTTTGCGCTATCTAGTTTTGCAAAACGTACACCAGACAACTTTCAGCGTCGTATATTAAACAGTTGTGCGTCGATAGCCGGCATTATAATGCAACGCGAAAACACACTTAAAGCTCAGCACACTGAACATAAAGTGTTACTGGACAGCCAGCAACAATACCGCTCATTAGTCGACAACTCTGCCGATTCGATTTTTTTACATAACGACGCCGGCTATATACTTGACGTTAACCAAATGGCATGTGACAGCCTTGGTTATACTCGCGACGAGCTTTTATCGATACAAATCACTGATATAGAAAAAGGCTTGCCTGACAACGTCAGTTTTAAAGAAAACTCAGAGAGTTTAAATCTCGACGAAACGCACACCATTTCCGGCATACATCAAAGCAAAGATGGAAAGCAATTTCCTGTTGAAGTACGAATTCGACGATACCTGGCCAATGATCAATTTTTAACCGTAGCTCTGGTGCGGAATATAACGGACAGAATAAAAGAAGAAGAGAGGGCTGCAATTGCAAGAAAACTGGAATCTATCGGTCTGCTGGCCGGTGGTATCGCGCATGATTTCAATAATATGCTAGGTGTTATACAAGGCTATATCGATTTGGCTAGTCGTAATACACACACTCCTGAAAAAACAGAAGGCTACCTTAATAAAGCAAGCCGTGCATCGATACAGGCAACAGAGTTAACACAGCAATTATTAACCTTTGCCAAAGGCGGCGAACTTATCAAGCAAGCCTCTAACATAATAGAAATAATTCACCAGTCGACCGATTTCAACCTGCATGGCAGCAATATAAAGGCAACCTACTGTCAACTTTGCACCGATGACATATGGGCCGCAAACATCGATAGCGGTCAAATCAGCCAGGTAATACAAAATCTGGTAATCAATGCCCGCGAGTCGATGCCCGATGGTGGACATCTGAATATCACCTATGAAAATTGCGTGATTACCAAAGCAGAAAATACTAAAAACTTTCAACATGAAAAATTTATTAAGATAACGTTGCGAGATACCGGCACGGGTATTCCACTAAACATCATCAACTCCATTTTCGACCCCTATTTTACAACAAAGCAAAAAGGCAACGGCCTGGGGCTTGCCTTAAGTTATTCCATCGTCAACAAACATGAAGGTTATATCGCTGTTGACTCAACCCCCGAGCAAGGCACATGCTTTACACTGTATTTGCCCGCCAGTAACGAACAACCGCGCACGTCCTCTACACCTACACCCGTTAGCAATAAAACAACAGATGCTCGCATTCTAATCATGGACGATGATGACATGTTACGCGAGGTCACTGAAGAAATGCTACAAAATCTCGGCTACACAGTCATACTTTCTACAGATGCTCATACTGCTTTTTCTCAATATGAAAAAGCCATGGAGACTCAAGATCGTATCGACCTTGTTATTATGGACTTAACGATACCCAACGGTATTGGTGGAAAAGAGGCCATTAAACTGATTCAGAAAATTGATCCCAAAGTAAAAGCATTAGTATCTAGCGGTTACTGCAATGACCCTGTCATGGCAAACCATCATGACTATGGCTTTACCGGAGCACTAAAAAAACCTTATAGCCAGGATGAGCTTGGTGCGGCAATTGATATAATTTTAAACAATAAGGGTTAAGACTAGCGTCGTACGAATACGTAACACTTTTTATAACGTGCACAACTATTTCAAGACAACCGCTAGACACTAACTACCACTTCGTCAGAAAACGAACTTTCACGACCATCCGTATCAATAGTCGTCATCACAATATAATACGTCCCCGTAATCAGGTTCATCGCTGACAATGCATACTCACTTATGTACGCATCATTAACTTCGATAAATTGCTGATAACTATTTTGAACGGTTCCATAATAAATCCTAAAACCCGCGATCTCCGCCATCGATATCGCCGAGTTATCTTCTCTGGCAACAGGAGCCGTCCAGCTCAGCGAACCACTCACTTGCTCGGCACTGTATGTCTCATCGTTATCGCTTGCGCTATAATTGTTTGCTGCTTGCTGATTATTACCAATTAAACCCGTCGCATTATCTAGCATACTGCAGGCGGCTAATTGAAATAAAAGAACCAACCCCAATACACTTTTACTGAGCAGACTTGAGGCAGTATTTAATTTTACGGCGTGAACACTTTTCACAATTTCTCCAAATAATACATTTTTGTTATTGTTTTTATAAATTAAAAACGAAAAACTCTTTTTATTGATGATGAACCCATTCATACATTCGGCTTATAATAGGAAAAACTTAAAGACACCCCGCATTAACAGATAATTTATTATGAACAACCCCTTTCAACAACAACTGCTAAAAGCAGGTATCGTTAATAAACAACAAGTTAAAAAAGCTAATCAGGATAAATCCAGAAAACGCAAACAACAAAAAAACGACAAGACTCTCTCGGTTAATGAAACAAACCTCAAAACGCAACAACTGGCTGAAGAAAAAGCCATACGTGACCGCGCCCTAAATAAACAAAAAGAACAACACGCTAGAAACAAAGCAATATCACTGGAAATCAATCAACTAATTTCTGCTAACTGCTTAAAACGAGATGAGAGTTGCGAGATAATCTACAACTTCGAGCACCGTAATAAAGTTCGTCGCATCTATATCAATGATGAAATGAAGCAGGGCATCATGCAGGGGAAATTAGGCATAGCACGCATAGAAGGTCGTTATGAGCTCGTCTCTCTGGCCGTCGCCGAAAAGATTAAACAGCGCAACGAAAAACGCATTGTTTTATTTGAGCCCGAACAAAACAATAATAATGAAGACGATGCTTACGCCGATTATCAAATACCCGATGATTTAACCTGGTAGACGCCTTAAGCCTTTAAAGGTGCGCGTGCAATACTCAACACACCAACACGCTCGACATTATTTTTCTTTAGTAATATTGCAAGCTCATTAACTGTCGAGCCTGTGGTGACTACATCATCGATAATCAGAACGTGTTTATGTTGGATGCTACCCGCCATCACAAAAGCACCTTTTATATTTATACGCCTCTGTTTAGCATTTAAACCCGTTTGCGATGTTGTTTTTCGTTGGCGGATAATCGCATCATGTTCGATAGGTATCCTCAATTTTTTACTGATGACTCTGGATATTTCTATCGACTGATTAAATCCACGTTGCCTTAATCTTGATGAATGAAGTGGAACAGGTAACAAACAGTCTGGCGATTCTTTTTTAAGATGTTCATTTGATTCAAAAACAGTCAGTAACATTTCACCAAAACTGCGCGCATAAGTAATTTTTTCTGAAAATTTTAATTGATGCACCAAACCAATAACATCGTCTTCGTAGCGAAAGATGCTGTGTGCATAGTCGTATGCGGGTAATTTTGTAATACAGCGGCCACACAGATTACTGTCATTACTCTCATCTGCCAACGGTAGAGCGCAGCGCACACAACATACTGTATTAAACGGTTGCGATAGATAACAACTAGCACACAATTCAATCGATTTTCCATCAGCAAACTCTTTTATGGTCTGGCTACATAAGATACAACGCGACGGGAATAAGTTTGATAGTAGTCTTCGTGCAAGTTCCATTTTTGCTACACATCCTTGTAGTGTAAGATACGCTTAATTATATATCTCAACATGAAAAAACACTATGTCAGAAATACGTAACAACTGGTCCAAACAGGAAATATCAGCCTTATTCGACCTACCCTTTAATGACCTGTTGTTTCAGGCACAGTCTATTCACCGTGAAAACTTCGATCCTAACAAGGTACAGGTGAGCACTTTATTAAGTATCAAAACCGGCGCCTGTCCGGAAGATTGCGGT
>JAESSQ010000262.1 GCA_016764035.1 Gammaproteobacteria bacterium | reverse complement strand
GGTGAAGCGGCTCGTTTACTTAACGGTACAGAAATATTCGCAAGTATAGATATTCAGCAAGATCGATTTGATGCAATAAGAAAATTACATACACTTTTTAGCAACGGCGAATCTTGTGTGGTTGTCTTGAAAGGTTGTGGAACCTTGATATTTGACGGTCAGGTTATGAAAGTTAATAACCTTGGCAATGCATCGATGGCTACACCAGGAATGGGCGATGTTTTGAGTGGCATATGCATCGGATTGATGACACAGGATATTACAATAACCGAAGCTGTTGAGCTGTCTGTTTGTTTACATGCAGCGGCAGCAGATTGTATAGCGAAAGACAAAACACGTGGATTACTGGCATCTGATGTTGTTACGGCGTTACCAAAAGTATTACATTGAGCCTTACTATTGATGAAAGATAAAATAAAAAATGTGACGTATCAGCAGTGTTTTTTATCTGATGAATCACAGCAAATAGCATTGGCGAAACGTGTAGCTACTGCTATTGATTTACTGCGAAAATCATCATTCATCATGTTGTTGCAAGGTGATTTAGGTGTAGGGAAAACCACATTTGCTCGTGGCTTTATACAGGCATGTGGATTTAACGGCGTGGTTAAAAGTCCAACATACACGTTAGTAGAGCCTTACCCCTTAGATAGTGGTCGCATGTGTTATCACTTTGATCTCTATCGTCTTGCTAATGGAGAAGAGTTGGAATTTATCGGTGCCAGAGACTATTTCAATAATATCGACATCTGCCTTGTAGAATGGCCAGAAAGAGCTGAAGGTTTTCTGCCGCAGGCTGATTGGGTTTGCGCGTTCAGCCACCATAATCAAGGTCGAAATTTAACTATTACGGCACATACAAAGAAAGGCGAGAAGTTGATGTTACAGGTCTTTTCTGACTTTTAACTAGAGCTATGTTACGTATCTATATAAAAAATAATGAAATATTTCTTGCATTATTGTGATAATTTGCCACAATGGCTTCATAAGAAGATAGCAATAACAACTAAATAACACGGTGCGATGAAAAATAATCGTCGAAAATTTCTAAAAAATTTAGCTGGAATCAGTGGCATAGCAACATCTATGGTGCCAGGTTTTGCGTCTGCCAAATCTGCAGTGAGCTTATCATCTGCTGAGATTAAAGATATTCGTCTGTCTAATAATCAAGGTTACCTTCGACTGGTTTTTGATTTAAACGGTATAGCGGATCATTCTGTTTTCACTCTGGATAAGCCTGACCGCGTTGTTCTTGATATCAAAAATGCGACCATGCCTCATGGTCTGGTCGATCGGGTGCAGGCGAATGCATTAATTCGAAGTATTCGTAGTGGCGTGCAAAATAAAAAAGATTTACGTGTTGTTTTTGATCTCAGTCAGTCCGTTTCCGCCCGCAGCTTTATACTAGGGCCGTCCGAAAAATCGGGTCATCGTTTAGTCATTGATCTTCACCACAATAAAACTATTACACGTAGTAAAATTAAGAAGATCAATAAGCGTGATGTGGTGATAGCCATCGATGCAGGACATGGCGGTAAAGACCCTGGAGCTATTGGGCGTTCGGGTACGCGCGAAAAAACGGTTACTTTGCAGATTGCAAAAAAATTACAAAAATACATTAATCAACAGCGTGGAATGCAGGCCGTTTTAATTCGTAAAAACGATCGTTTTATGCGGTTACGTGAACGTATTCAAAAAGCACGAGAATACCACGCTGATCTGATGATCTCGTTACATGCGGATTCCTTTCCTGACCCACGTGCACGAGGCTCGTCTATTTACGCGCTTTCAGTTGATGGCGCTAGTTCCGAAACTGCACGTATGCTGGCTGATAAAGAAAATGCAGTCGATTTGTTATTCGGAAATGTTGATTTGGCTGTTCAGGATCCAATGGTACAGGAAGTCCTGTTCGATCTGTCTTTAACCGGTACCATAGAATCAAGTCTTGATATTGGTGGTGAAATTATCGATCAAATTAAATCTGTCAATCGCGTACACAAGAAAAAAGTTCAACAAGCAGGGTTCGCGGTATTAAAAGCACCAAATATCCCTTCCGTGTTATTGGAGACTGCGTTTATTTCGAACCCGAGAGAGGAAAAAAACTTACGCAGCTCATCGCACCAGAAAAAAGTAGCTAAAGCGATTACGCGAGGTATAGGCAAATACTTCGCACGTAAAGCACCACCAGGTACCTGGTTGGCTGCATCGCAGGGTAGCTATGCCATTAGCTCTGGCGATGATGTAACGGCCATAGCAAAAAATCATAATGTTGACGAACAAGATTTGCGTGCACGCAATGCGTTGTATGCTAATAACCTGATAGCAGGACAGGTGATAAAGATTCCAGTGAGTTAAATAAATAATAATAAAAATAATCATCTCACGGAAAGCTGCAAATGACCCTTTATAGGGTCATTTTTTTTTGTGCTGTAAACGGTGTGTTAAGAACACTCAAAGGTATCAATGTATAATTATGATTTAATCAAATAATAAATAGTAGATTTCCCCACTTCTTATTTGGTTATATCGGTATTAAACCAAATACCTTTAGTAAAATTTAAAATATAATTATTTATTGGCATAGTGAAAAGGCATTGAATTGGTTGAATTATGTACAGATATGGCGATAAACTTTAAAAATAATTTGTTTAAAAAATGACAGTTCCACTTAGAATTAATGCAGTAAATGCCTGTTTTTTTTAGATTATTTCTAATTTTTATGAATCTAAATAGAAAATAACAATGAGTTAATATGTATTTGTAATGTATTTAATACTTAAAAGGCGTTAATTTTTTAAGTGTCAGATAAATGACAAATTTGTCAGCTTATGACAAAGAAAATTAATATTAATTTAACGTTTTTTCTTTGATATTCACTGACTTAGCGTCTAAATTATACCTATTACAAAAATTTACAATTAAAAAAGTTAAAAACAAAAATAATAACAACAAAAGTAACAATTGTACCTCCCCCCCGAATAGTGCTGTTGTATCAATTTTGCCAGCGTGTAAATGCTAAGGCACAACAGAAACTTAAAATGCTAAAAAATCTTTAAGCAGTGGATATTTTTTATGTGCAGTCTGCGTGCTGCTTTGTTAGTAACCATTAATCGGGGAGCTCGAAAATTATTTTGAAAAATTCTAGTAACAACTTTAGGCTACCTTTTTTTAGCATCTTTACGATGTTAAAAAATATTGCTGTTGCTGAAAAAAATATTGGTGTAGGTAACAATATTGTTAAAAAGTGTTTTAATACTTTTTCAGTATTAATTCTCTCGTCAATTTTTTTCTCGTCAAGTGTATATTCGGCGGCTGGTGATCTGATTAGTAATACCGCGACGATTACTTATGACCTTGCTGGTATTCCTTTAGTAAGTAATGCTTCTACGACATTTACAGAAGACCGTAGAGTCAATTTTGTTGTCACGGCATCGAATGGTGGTTTAACCGTTCCAGTAATAAGCGATATGACTGATGCGGTTATGCAATTCACTATTACCAATACGGGTAACGATACACACGACTTTTTAATCACGGCAGTAAACACTTCGCCAAACCCTTTTGGTCTTCCAGCGGATAATTTTGATCCTCTGCCTGGTACTGTTCAAACCTTTGTTGAAAGTGGTGCGACAAATGGCTATCAGGTTATTGAAGATACTTTGGTTTTCGCTGATGAATTAACGCCCGGTGCTACTCGTACAATTTATGTACTCGCTGATATGCCTACGGTTGTCATTGATGATGTCGCTGCATTAGCATTAATTGCACAAGTGGCCGAAGGTGGTGCAGTTGGCATTGAGGGCGCTTTTATTAATGCTGATGATAATGGTCGTATTAGCCCTGATAGTACCCCTGCTGGAGATTACAGTAATGGTGCCACCAATGTACCTGCTGGCGTATCAACAATAAATGCAGATACCCTTGGTATGGAAACCGTTTTTAATGACCCCGCTGGGTTAAATAGCGAGGACTTAAGTACCGCTTTAGCCACAGACATTGCAGGTAATGGCCAGCACGCTGATACTGGTGCATATCAAGTTAAATCCCCTGTAAACATTGTTAAAAATGTAACGATCATCGATACCTTAGGCGGTAATGATCCACATGCCGGTGCAACGTTACGCTATCAACTTGACGTGACAGTCGTTGGTAACATTGCTGTTGATAATCTTGTTATCGCAGATGTCATTCCAGCAAATACAACTTATACCGACGACTCAATAATTCTTAATGGTGTGCCACAGACCGACATTATCGATCTGGCGACCGATTATTCGCGTGCCATAGATATTTTAAGTAAGCCTGTTGTAAGTATAGAAATCGATTTGAGTGAAGGTGGCGCAGTAGCTGTCGGCGCTGGTGTAAGCAATATAATTATTTTTGAAGTAACCATTAATTGAGGATAAAAAATGAAAACCCAAAAACAAAAAACATTATTTACGATATTAATTTTTGCCTTTTCAGTGTTCGTAACTATGAACGCATACGCAGAAGATGGTGCGATTCGTTTTAGTAATAACGCATTCAAACAAGTTATTTCGAAAGCGGCTGATGGCACGGTGCAATACGACTATATAGAACCGGGCTTGGTGTTACCTGATGATGTCATCTTATATGAAATCGTATTTGAAAATATCAGTGATCAGGAAATTTCAAACATCGTAATCAATAACCCGATTGCGAACAATTCAATCTATCGCGATAGTTCTGCAGCGGGTGATTCTACAGATGTAACGTTTTCGGTAGATGGTGAAAGCTTTGCAGTAGCAGGTGCCTTGACAGTAAAAGATAGCAGTGGCAAGAGCTGGCAGGCCAAGCCGGAAGATTATAAAGCGATACGCTGGTTGTACAAAAATGTATTAAAACCTGGTGAAAAAAGCAAAGTCACTTACAAGACATCGATCAAGTAGTTAGCAGGTTAATAGCTAAATAATAGAAAATACTATGCGAAGTTTAACGCGACAATATGGTGTTTATACATGGCCTAAGGAGATTGGGCCATTTGTCGTTTCTGCATGTATGAAAGTTATTTCAATAAGAATTCGTAATGGGTTAGGTAGTCGCCGTGTCGGTAACAGGGATGGCCCACTTATTTTCCACATGCGTGACGGGCCGCCAAATGTTACCGGCCCGCCGGGCGGAACAGGACCACCAGCAATGAATACAGGTGGCACAGGTCCGCCACAAAAGACAGGCCCGCCGATGGAATGGCTGGTTAAGAAAAAGTACTAAAAAGATTTTAAATATAAGTGAAAAAATCTTTAGAAAAAATTAAGGAAAAACAAAAAGGAAAACAACAACGTAATTAGTCTTAAAGAGACTTAAATAGAGGTAAATATAATGAAAACGAGTAAACGAAACAAGCTTTTAAGCTTGGCGCTAGCAGGCAGTTTTAGTCTGTTCGGTGCAACCAATGCCCTTGCGGCAGCGGGTGATACCGTGTCTAACAGAGCAACATTGAGTTACGATGTGGGTACTGTTAACCAAACAGTCATCGAATCTGGAACGGGTGCTGGTAACTCAGCACCAGGCATCGGCGCGGGTAATGATACGGACTTTTTAGAAGACCGTTTAATTAACTTTGATGTGGTTCGTGGCGGTAGTACTGGAACGGTTACGCCAGGTGGTTTATTGCAATCAGTGCAATATACCGTGACTAATAATGGTAACGGTGCACAGGGCTTTTTATTAAAAGGTCTGAACAATGTTGATGGTACGGCTGATCCATTTGGTGGAACTAATGATGAGTTCGATGCATCGGCGGTGCAAACCTTTGTAGAAGATGGTACCACACCTGGTAGTTTCCAGTCTGGGGAAGATACGGCTGCTTTTGTTGCTACTTTGGCAGCAGGTGCATCGGTTGATGTCTATGTTGTATCAACCATTCCCTTAGTCGATAGTGGTGCTAACCCATTGGTTAGTACCAATGTTGCCGTGATGTCACTGGTCGCGCAGTTAGCGATTCCAGGTAGTACGGGTATTGCAGCGGATGCAATCATTGCCGATGATAATGGTAATACCAGCCCAGGTGGTACTGGTTTTACTAACGGTGCAGAAAACGTTGCAGCAGGTGTTGCAGCGACTAATGCAGATGATCCAACGACAGAAGAAGTTGTGTTCAATGATGGTGTAGGTACGCAAGAAGGTACTGGTGCAGCTGATGTTGCACAAAACGCACAGCATTCTGACGATAGCTCATACACTATTCAGTCTGCTGAATTGACCGTGACTAAAGCCAGTGCTGCATTGTGGGATCCAATCAATCTGGCGACAAGCCCTAAGTCTATTCCTGGTAGTTTTGTACGTTATACCATCACTATTGCAAATGCAGTGGGTGCGGCGGATGCGGACCTAACGACCTTGCAAGATGTCTTAGCAGCTGAGCTGGATCTGGATGCTGACTTTGGTGATGGCACTGCGGCTAATAACCCAACGAGTGCTGTAGGTGCTTCGATTCAGATTACGCATGTTGATAATGCTGTAACCAACTTCTGTACTGCAGCGGCGGATGCTGATGGCTGTGATTACACAGGTGGTGCCGGTGGCACAATTGATGTAGATATCAATGACATTATGGGTGCCGTTGATGCACAGTTGTCTGCTGGTGAATCTCTAACAATTACGTTTAACGTAATCGTTCAGTAATCACGGAAGATACGTAAAGTCATGTTGCAATTAATGCTACATACCTTAACTACCTGCTTTGGTGTTATAACCAAAGTAGGTGTTTTGGTGTGTGCGTTAATTGTAAATGCTTTTGCTAAAAGTGAGATGAACTGTGTGAACAATCATGCAGTCCATCTTCCAGAAGCTGTTCAGCCGAATTACAGCGCGAATAGTTTCTGGAAGATGCCTCAAAGTCTATTAACAGCTTTTATCCTGTTTTTAGTGATGTTTATAGTTTCAATGAATGTGTATGCGATAACACCGCCC
>JAESSQ010000022.1 GCA_016764035.1 Gammaproteobacteria bacterium | reverse complement strand
GTATTGCAAAGAAAAAGTAATGGTTATGGAAAGAGTCTATGCCATTCCTATTGGTCATTTTGAAAAGCTAAAAGCGGCAAATATTGATTTAAAAGTCTTGGCTGAAAAAGGTTTAAGATTATTTTATACACAAGTTTTTAGAGATAATTTTTTTCATGCAGATATGCATCCGGGCAATATTTTTGTCGATACCACTAAACCAGCAAACCCAAAATATATCGCTGTAGATTTTGGCATTATGGGTACATTAAGCCAAACGGATAAACGTTATCTGGCGGAAAATTTCCTGGCCTTTTTTCAACGTGATTATTATAAAGTCGCTAAATTACATGTCGAGTCTGGCTGGGTGCCGTCTCATACACGTATCGATGAATTCGAATCGGCTATCCGAAGCGTATGTGAACCGATATTTGAAAAACCACTAAAAGAAATTTCATTTGGTCAATTGTTATTGCGCCTGTTTCAAACAGCGCGTCGTTTTGACATGGAAGTACAACCACAACTAGTCCTGTTGCAAAAAACACTTCTGAATATCGAAGGTTTAGGTCGTCAGCTTTACCCAGACCTTGACCTATGGAAAACAGCAAAACCATTTTTAGAGCAGTGGATGGAAGAGCAGGTGGGTGCGCGTGCTTTGTTCCGTAATCTTAAAGATGACCTGCCTTATCTTATCGAAAAAATGCCTGAAATGCCGAACCTCGTGTATAAAAGCTTAAAGGCCTATGCGGATGGTGAGTATCATTTACAGCAAGTGTCAGAGATAAGAAAAATGCGCGAGGAGATGAACCATAACCATCAGCGTAGTTTAGCGGTAATCATTGGCAGCGGATTATTAATCGCAGCTTCAGTGATTTTTACCATGGATGCGTCTATACATTACTATGGAGCTTCTGTGATGTCGTGGATTACGGGGCTATTGGGTACGTTGTTTGTATTATATGGGTTAAAAAAATAAATAAATGTTCAAACAGAGATATCGATTATTAATAAACTCCTTTTTTTTAATCTGTATTTTACTAAGTAATAATGCTTTAGCCGTTGACCCCGACCTGGACTGGAAAACGATAGAAAGCGAACACATTTACCTGCATTTTGCCGACGGCAATAAAACCATTGCAGAAAGAGCGTTAGCCATAGCAGAGTCCGCACACAAACGTTTAACACGCGAATTAAACTGGCAACCGAAAGAAAAAACTCATGTTGTCATCAGTGATGAAACCGATCAGCCAAATGGTTTTGCCAGCCCATTATTTTTTAATCGTACGGTAATATTTTTAGCGCCACCGACAGATATCAATACACTGGAAGATTTTGATGACTGGTTAACATTGTTAATTTTTCATGAATACACCCATATCATCCATCTGGACAAAAGCGCAGGCACACCAGAATTTTTAAGAAGCATATTTGGCCGTTTCGTTTTTCTATTCCCTAATCTTTTTCAACCATCCTGGGTGCTTGAAGGTCTGGCAACCAGCGTAGAAACGGATGTTGAGCGAGGCATTGGTCGTGGCCAAAGCACGTTATTCGCATCGATGATGCGAGAAGAAGTAGCCAATGGTTTGCAACCTATCTCTCATGTCAATTTACCCGTTGTAACCTGGCCTGCGGGGAATACGCGTTATTTGTATGGCGTTTACTTCATGAATTTTTTAACTGAACGTTATGGCGCCGATAAGCTGCAACAATGGATTGAGGAATACAGCGATAATCTTTTTCCGTTTTTTATCAATACCAATGCCAACACCGTATTAGGCAAAAACCTGACACCATTGTGGGAAGAGTACCGACAGTGGTTAACTAAAAAGTTTCAACTGCAGATCGATGCCATAACGGCCAGGGGTATCAAAACAGGTAAACAAATTTCCAAAGTAGCCTATCGCACCGATTCTGTACGTGCCATTGAGACAGAAAAAGGTGAAGAAATATATTACGTTGAAAATGGTGGCTATAAACGCGCCAGTTTAATGCATATAAAAACTAACAGTGAAATAGAAGAACTTGCCGATCTTAATAATGGCGCCATGCTGGATGTACATCCTACGTCTGGACTGTTGTTAACACAAAACGAATTTTGCAATCAGTACACGATATACAGTGACATCTATCGTTATGATGAAGACAAAAAAAGCATACGACGTTTAACAGAGTGTGGTCGCTATCTGTTTGCCAGCTGGCATCCAGACGGTAAACAAATCATTGCTGTGCAGCATAATGCCGGAAAGTTTGAATTACAGTTGCTCGATGATGAAGCACAAATTATTGACACATTATGGCAGGCGAAAAACGCTCAAATTATCGGTCAAATAGATGTAGCGCCAGATGGCAAGTATGTTGTTGCCTCGGTATGGCGAAAAGGTGATGGCTGGAATATTGAAGTTTTTAATCTGGCCAATAAACAGTGGAAGAAAGTCACGCGTGGTGTGAGTATTGCCATGAACCCGCAATACACAGCAGATGGAAATATTTTATTTTCTATGGAAGCGGACAATGTATATAACTTGTATCGCTACCATAATGTTTCAGGAAAAGTTGAGCAGTTAACCCAACTCATGGGTGGCGCTTTTCAGTCAAGTCAGGCAGCAAAAGGCGCGCCAATTTATTACACCGGTTACAGTGCAGAAGGTTATGCAATTTATAAATTAGCACTGGATGAGCCGGAAGCAGAAAATCAGCAAGATGCTAGTTTTGATATGGCTGCGTTGGTTGATGAGTTAATTGTTACTAAGCCGTTTACGTTTAAAGATGATCAGCTAAAGTTAATCGATTATTCTGTGACAAAACGTCAAGAAAACGATTATTCTGCATGGCCGAGTTTGCAACCTCGCTGGTGGTTTCCTACTTTTAGTTACAGTGAGCAACGTGCTGAATTTGGCGTTATAACCACAGGTGCCGATGCTTTGGGCATCCATAACTATACGATAAACCTGAGTTATGATACCAAGCTGGAAAAACCTGCAGCAAATTTAAAATATGTTTATGCTCGGCGATATTATTTTTCGTATGCGCGTATTAATGAGATTCTTTTGGAGTCGAACGGTAATCTAAACAGAATCTCCAAGCGAGATGTGGCGAGTGCGATGGTTGCATTTAACGACTGGCGTATACAACATCAAAGCAGTATTTTATTTAGCATAATCTACGACAATACCGCTGATGATGAATTAGCGACCAATGCCATAGCTGTGGATGAATTTGAAGACCATCTTTTGGGTGCGGCGTGGTTATACAACAGTGCTGACTTAAATCCGTTATCAATCAGTTTAAATGACGGTATGCAGTTGCGACTGGTGGCAGAAGACAGTGATATTTTAAACGCAGATTTCAGTGGCCAAATCTATACCATTGATTTTCGACAGTTTATACGTACCGGCAAAGAAAGTGTTATTGCCTTACGTGTTTTTCAGGGCTGGGGTACAGATCAGCCACGTGAGTTTAGACTAGGCGGCGAAGGCACAAGCGACGATGTAATCAATATTTTATTAAATGGCGTGCGTGGTGACGGCATATTTGACCGACGTCGTTATGCGTTACGCGGTTATGATGAAGGCCGGCCACAACTGAGAGGACGTCGTGCGCAACTGTTAACGGGCGAATGGCGTTTTCCAACACAACGTATAGAGCAGGGCCTAATGTCACCACCCGTAGGTATCATGCAGTGGTTTGGCACTGTGTTTGCTGAAACAGGAACGGCATACCAGAATTCTCCGGGTAAGTATTATTCAAGTGCGGGTATAGAGATAACGGCAGATATTAATCTGTTTTATAATTTGGTGTTACGTACTCGACTGGGTTACGCCCATGGTTTTGATAGTGAGATAGGCGATGATCGCCTCTATGTGAAAATAGGTAGTAGTTTTTAATTGCTTATCGTTGCAGCGACACCGTAGAATATCCATGTCTTGCGTGCAACGATGCTCTATTAAGTGAGCGCTATCGAACAATACCAAAATAATAGATGATTTTATGTCAGACCAATTAACCCCCGACGTTGCCAATAAGATTTTCAAACAGGCGGTAAGTCAGGCCGCAGATGCGGATGTCTCGCATATTCTTAATGAATTAAATGATGCGCAGCGCCGCGCAGTAACCGCGCCACCCGAGCATATGTTGATATTGGCTGGTGCTGGTAGCGGTAAAACACGTGTGTTGGTGCACCGTATTGCCTGGTTAAATCAGGTTGAAGGCATCTCTGCGTATAATATATTCGCGGTGACATTTACCAATAAAGCGGCGGCAGAAATGCGGCAGCGTGTTGAAAAATTACAGGGCATGCCGGTTGCTGGCATGTGGGTTGGTACGTTTCATGGCCTTGCGCATCGTTTATTGCGCAATCACTGGCAAGAAGCCAAACTGCCGCAGAACTTTCAAATTCTGGACTCGGATGATCAATATCGTTTAGTGCGTCGAACATTAAAATCACTGGAGCTCGACGAAGCGAAGTGGCCACCGAAACAGGCACAGGCCTTTATCAATGCGCGAAAAGACGAGGGCAAACGGCCGTCACATATAGATACCTCGCGTAATCCGGCCCACCAACAATTAGTCCGTATCTATATCACTTATCAGCTTGCCTGTGAGCGTGCAGGTGTTATCGATTTTGCCGAGTTGTTATTACGCACTTTAGAACTTATTCGCGATAATGAATCATTACAGTCGCACTATCAAAAACGCTTTCAGCATATTCTGGTCGATGAGTTTCAGGACACCAATACTATTCAATATGCACTTATTCAACTGTTAGCTGGAAAATCAAACAAGGTGTTTATTGTCGGCGATGACGATCAGGCAATCTACGGTTGGCGTGGCGCACGTGTAGAAAATATTCAACGTTTTCAACAAGACTTTCCTACGCTCGAGCTTATTAAGCTGGAACAAAATTACCGTTCGACGACGACCATTCTGTCAGCGGCCAATGCACTGATAGATAATAATGCCGATCGCATGGGTAAAAAGTTATGGAGCAGTGGCGAAGATGGCGAACCGATAATATTTTACAATGCTTATGATGAACGTGATGAAGCAAAATTTGTTATCGATAAAATAAAACAATTTGTCAGTGCAGGTAATGCACGAGCAGACGCCGCCATCTTGTATCGCTCGAATGTGCAGTCGCGGATACTTGAAGAACGTTTCGTCAGTGAAGGTATTCCGTACCGTGTTTATGGCGGTATGCGATTTTTTGAACGCGCAGAAATCAGAAATGCATTGGCTTAT
>JAESSQ010000261.1 GCA_016764035.1 Gammaproteobacteria bacterium | reverse complement strand
TCTCGGCTGACAATATGAATGCCCGAATTACTCATGCGTGCTATAGCAAGTTCAATATCGACTGGGTTGCGTGAGCTAATAGCATCAGCAACCACAAACACTTCATAACCCTGCTCATTGAGGCGTAAAGCCGTTTGCAATACACAGACATGAGACTCCATTCCGACTATTATAATTTGCTTGCGCTTTTGCTCTTCAATCATTGACATACATTCGGGTGAATCAGCACAAGAAAAACCAAGTTTCTCCTTGATACAATCTTCTGACATTAATTCTCGCAAAGACTCTACGGTTGGGCCAAGTCCACGGGGGTATTGCTCTGAAGCTATGACCGGAATATCGAATAACTGTGCCGCTTTTATAAGCCAGAAGCAATTTTCGATAAGTTTTTCAGACTGATGTATGCCTGGAACGAGCTTTTCTTGGATATCAACGACAAGCAAACAAGCGTGCTCAGAATTAATCAACATAATGCGATATTTCCTTGTGAATAATTATTTGGGTGGATGAATATGGCTTTTACAGTAAGCGAAGCGTTACATCATTATATTTTTATACTCAGTGCGTAAATTACGTTTAAGAATTTTACCACTGGGATTTTTAGGTAAACTTTCAGCAAAAACTACACCTTTAGGGGCTTTAAAATGCGCCAAGATGTTTTTGCAGTGTGCAAGTAATGTTGTTTCACTTAAGCTAGCGCCTGTTTTTAACACTACCACAGCAAACACTGCCTCTACCCACGTAGGGTGTGGTAAGCCAATAACCGCTACTTCAGCTACTTGCTCTAGTTGGTATATACATTCTTCTACTTCGCGACTAGCAACATTTTCGCCACCCGTTTTTACCATGTCTTTTTTACGATCAACAATGGTTATATAACCCTCACTATCAAGTATGGCTAGATCACCACTGTGAAACCAACCGCCTTTAAATGCGGCATTAGTACGCTCTTGATCGTTGAAATAACCACTGAGTAGCTGAGGTGAACGGTGTACTATTTCGCCCACTTCACCTATCGCCACGTCTTGCATTTTATCGTTTACTACTCGAGTTTCTACGTTGAGTACTGCACGCCCAGCGGCTCCTGCTTTTATTTGTTGTAAGTTTGGCGCTAAGGATGCGGCTAGTGGCGCAATTTCAGTTTGACCATAAAAATTCCATAACCTCATGGTAGGTAAACGTTGTGCCAGTTCTTTTAAAATTTCCACCGGCATAATAGCCGCACCATAATAGCCTTTGCATAGGCTTGTTAGATCACTTTTATCGAATAATGGTGACCGCATTAAGGCAATCCAAACAGTTGGCGGTGAGAAAAAGGAGGTAATTTCATGTTGTTCAATAAGCGGTAATATAGTGTCTGGGGTAGGCGTTGACAAAATAACATTGGTTGCGCCCACGTAAATAGCAGGCCCTAAAAACACATCTAGTTGCGCGCAATGATATAAAGGTAAGGCATGAAGGATTTTATCTCGGGTGGTGATTTCACCATCGACCAAACAACTCACATACTGCCAAATAATTGCTTCATGAGTTAGCATGGCTCCCTTAGGTTGTGATTCGGTGTCACTAGTATAGATAATTTGAGCTAGATCGCTGCCCTGAACATCTGCATTTGGCTCATGTTCATTATTTGATATCAGGGTTTCATAATCCAGCCATTGTTCAGGTAAGTCACTTTCGGCAATACCCGGTAGTAAAACGGTTTTTTCTACCTTAACATCATGTTTTAGGATTAACTTTGCCGTTTTAACAAAGTCGCTACCAACACACAACATAATTGCACCACTGTGACCTATGTTATAAGCTGCTTCTTTCGCATTAAGCATAAAGTTAATCGGTACTAATACCGCACCTATACGGGCAATAGCAAAGCGTAAAGCGGTAAATTCATTTGAATTATAAGAAAGCACGGCAACGGCATCACCTTTACCAATGCCTTGGGCAATTAAGCCATGGGCGAGTTGATTACAACGACAATCAAATTCGGCATAACTCCAAACGTCATCATTGAAAATTATAGCGTCTTTATTAGGAAAGCGTTTTGCCGTGCGACGTAATAAATCCCCTAACGTTTGGCGGCGTATTGGTGCATGCTCTGGTGAAGTCATAATGGCTTTCCTATTTTATTTTTTATTTTGTATAAAGCGATCGTGTTTTAGTTAGTTATTTTATTTCAAGAGATATTTACTCTTTCAATTTTAATGGTTAGGAGCAGTCCGATAATAATGAGCGCTAAAGAAATAGCATAGGCGGTGTTTAAGCCATAATATTCCATTAAAAGACCAAAGAAATAGGTTCCGAACATCGACCCAATAGCTAGTGCAGCGGAAATTAACACTACCAAGTCGCCAGACGCATCGGCAATAACGGCATATATATATGGCAACATAAAATAATAACTGCCTATCATAATTAAGAAAAAAGCAGAGAAAGTGACAATAGAAACGTCTAAAAAAAGTAACATAAATGAAAGTATTAACATAATAAGTGCGAACACTAAGGGTTTTGTTCGGCCAAAACGATCGCCGATTAAACCACTACATAGTGGTGTTAAGCCTGAAATAACTAATGATGCCATTATAATTAATGCTGAACTATCTTCAGAAAAATGATACTCCCTTGCAATAATTTCCATAAATGCCCAAAGACCAATAAAGCCAGAAAAAGAGATTAATAAAGATAGTAGCGAGAGTAAACCTTGTTTGTTTTTTGCAATGGCTTTCCAGTCTATTGCCTCCTTTATGGGGGTATTTTTAACTATCCAAGGAGAGGTTAAACCGATTGTTAAATAAATGATTAATATAGAAATTAATAAACCAATCATGCCCCATTTTTCAATAATTAACCAAGGCAGTATAGCGACAAATATCGCAGGAATTAATTGTTCAGGTGCTATTTTTAAAGCGTAGTTACGGTCAACATCGTTTGTTTTTGCCACAATACCTAAACTAGTAGCATAAAAAATTGCACCAGCAAAACCCAGTAAAGCCATGGTAATGAGTACACTATTGTAATTCTCAAAAATACTGGCTATTAGCAGTGCTACTGTTGTTAATGCGTAGCCAAATAGGGCTGTATTTTTCCAGTTAACGCGGTTAAACCAAATAAATGATGTTAAGGCAACTAACGTGTAACCAGCAAAATATATACTACCGGTTGAACCCGCTTGAACAGGGGTTAAATTCAGCGTTGTTGAAATAGTACCAAGCAATAAGGGTAATAGGGTGAAAATTAAAATGCCTGATAGCCCAAGTGAGCAAAAAGAAACAAAAGATTTTTTTGAATTAACATAATCATCTTTTTTGGCGACATTGCTAATGCTATCGCCATTGGTTAGATCATTGCTTGCATCATTGTTTGTTATAACATCGGTATTATTCATTAACGGTTGCTCATTTTTTTTATCATTTGTTTTATCACTCGGTTATTTTCCAACTTCTACCATTTTAAGCATGTCTCAGGTTTAAATTGAATACCCTAACTGGGGTACTGCTTTATATTTAGGATAGCAGGATAATTAACGACAACATGTTTTTATACCCAAGCGGCTTCAAGATGCTCGTTCCAGGACGCCTGAGCGACTCATGATCAAGACGCGCATTTTATTAAATAAGGCTTAACTAATGACAGCTAACCGAGTTATCCATCGACTATGTACCATTTGTGATGGCGCCTGTGGTATTAAAGTCACTATTAACGGTGAAAATAAGATCACTTCCATAAAAGGCGATCCTGATGATATTCGCAGTAAAGGCTATATTTGTGCCAAAGTTGTTGGTATGCAAGAATTTTATGAAGACCCTGATCGTTTACGAAAACCTATGCGTAAGGTCAATGGTCAATGGCAAGAAATTGGTTGGGATGAAGCCTTTGAGTTAGCCGCAGATAACATTCATGCACTGCAAACAAAACATGGCTACCAATCAGCAGCAATGAGTTCTGGTGAGCCTATTTACCACAGTGGTAGTGGCGTATTGTTTCGAGATTTATTTGCTCAAACACTAAGAGGTAAGTTTTTTACCTGCTCTAGCATTGATGAAATGCCAGTCTACCATGTGAATCAACATGTTTTTGGTCACGCTTTATTTTGGCCAGGTGGCGATTTTCTTCGCACCCATCATATGTTAATTATGGGCAGTAACCCCGTAGTTTCTCATATTTTAGGTATGGTTAATGTAAAGAAACATATAAAAGCAATTCAAGACCGTGGCGGTAAAGTAACCGTCATTGACCCTCGTCTGACCGAAACAGCAAAACTTGCTGATGAGCATGTGTTTATCCGCCCTGGCACTGATGCACTTTTTAGAGCAGCATTACTCAGTACGATTTTTTCAGAAAACCTAGTACCCAACCTACCTGAATGTGTTGTTGGTTTAGAAAAAATAAAAGTACAGTTAATTGAGTTTACCCCTGAAAGTGTCGCTTTGAAAACGGGCATTGATGCAGAGACTACTAAGCGTATAGCACGTGAGTTTGTGCAAGCACAAAGTGGTTTTGCCATGGGACATATTGGCACTGTGCTGTCACCATTTGCCACTGTTTCTGCTTGGCTAATGCACCTATTAAATATTGTTAGTGGGCATATGGATAAACCCGGTGGCTTAATGTTTAAAGAAAATCCATTATTTACCCTTGAAACCATGCCTGATCCTGGCCCTATGTGTTCACGTATTAATGGAATCCCTGAGTTTATTGGTCAACTGCCCATGAATACCTTACCCGCAGAGATAATCATAAAAGGAGCTGGGCAAGTGCGAAGCTTGGTTACTTTAGCGAGTAACCCGGTATTGTCTGCGCCGGGTAATGTTTTTGCTGATGCGCTACCAAAACTTGATTTTATGGTCTCTATTGACTGTTACATTAACGCCACTACTTGCCATGCTGATTTGATTTTACCGCCTGCCAGTTCACTTGAGCGAGATGACTTAGACGTACTCTTTACCCAAACGTGGCCTCGCAATTTAGTTCGATGGTCTAATAAGGTATTTGATGCCCCTGAAGATGTTTTTACTGACGCTGAAATTCTGGTGCGTTTAGGTACGAGTATTATGGCGCGCCGAGAGGAGGTAGAGCCTACAGCAAGTGAAGAAATGATACTTGATGCGGATAAAATGGGCACGCTCAATTATTTTGAAAGCATTATGGATCACCAAATTAGCGCAGGTAAGTATGGTAAATCTTCTCAAGCGCTAACCTTAGCCAAAGTGAAACAAGCCGATCATGGTATCGATTTAGGACCGCTAGAGTCGGCGCTACCCTCAGTGTTACCCGTGCGACATGATGACTCTGAGCAACGAATTGATTTAGCCTATCCGGCAGCAATGAGCGATCTCCCTCGATTAACAAAGTCTTTAGCCGTTACACCTTCTGAGTTTGTTCTTATTGGTCGACGTGATAGTCGTAGCGTTAATAGCTGGACTCATAATTTATCTAAGTTAGTTGCAGGGAAATCTCGCTGTATTTTATTGATGAATCCTGAAGATGCTACGCGCCTGAATGTTAAAACTGATGATGTTGTACGGGTTAAAGCATTGATTCACGGGAAAGAATCAGAAGTAGAAAATAAATATATTGATACCCCCGTAAAAGTGACTGATGTCATGATGAAAGGAGTGGTTAGCTTGCCGCACGGTTTTGGTCATTTATTTAAGGACACTAAAATGTCGGTGGCTCAGGGTAATGGTGTCAATATTAATCAATTAACTGACCCCGAAGAATATGATCCTATAACCGGTAATGCTGTGCTGAGTGCTTGTTCTATAGCGATCGAGAAATTAAAAACCAGTGATTGAATTAATTGATATAGTCATTAGTTATTTTTTAAGAGATTCAATCTAAATTATTTCACCTAAATTGTTTTGTCTATACTTATTTTTAATATTGATTATATGAATACCTCCTAGAGGGTATATAGACTTAAATGAATACATGTTTAAGTTAGAAGGTTACAGCAACTATAACTAAAACTAAGGTGAATAATATGAGAGCGGTTAGTAATTTTAAAAAGTTAACTAAAAGTACATTATCTGTGAGTATAGGTCTGGCATTAGCCTTAGGCAGTCACCAGTCTTTTGCACAAGAACAAGAAGTCAACTCTAAAGAAGATAAGCAACTTGAAATTATCACCGTTACTTCTCAAAAGCGTTTACAACGCCTGCAAGATGTTCCTGTTGCCATACGTGCGTTCACCGAAAATGAGCTAAAAGATTTAGGTGTTACTAGCGCTACTGATATTGCTAATGCTATTCCCAATGTTGAATTAAACTCTGCGGGCGGTAATGGTAACCAAATTATTACTATCCGTGGTATTGGCTTAAATGATTTTGCTTTAAATAATACGCCTACTGCCGCTGTACATATTGATGAAGTTCCGCTTAGTTCAAACGCTATGACAGGTTTTGCTTTATTTGATATTGAACGAGTTGAAGTCCTAAAAGGCCCTCAAGGCACATTGTTTGGTCGAAATTCAACCGCAGGTGTGATTAATTTTATTACCCAAAAACCAACAGATGTAACTGAAGGGTATATCACTGCAACGGTAGGTAATTACGACACACTTAACTTTGAAGGTGCTGTAGGCGGTGCATTATCTGATGAAGTAACGGCGCGTTTTTCATTCAAAAAAGAAAATTCAGACGAAGGTTTTCAAACCAATACCAACCCTGATGTAAGTTGGACTGAAAATGGTAAAGTTGACCGCTGGGCAGCACGATTTCAATTAATGTGGACGGGTGAAAACACCACCATACTTGCCAATATTCATGGCGGTGGTGATAAGTCTGAGCCTTGGTTACCACAAGCAGAAGGCACAACAGGCGCCAATGGCGCACCATGTGCTTCAGCACTTGTTGGTAGACCCGATCCAACGGAGTGTTTTATAAATGGTTTCTTTGGTGCTTCTTATCAAGGTATTTCAGATACTGACGGTGATGTTACTTCCGGCAGTTATGACTTTAAACCTAGCGCAGATGATGAGTATGCAGGGGCTTCGTTAAGAATTGATCATGAACTTGACTTTGCCACGTTAACCTCAATAACATCTTTTGATAACTTCCGATACAGACATCAAGTTGATCTTGACGGTATTGCTGGTATGGATTTACAAGAAATAGCGGGGTTTATAGGTTTACCTATTAATGATACTTGGCAGAAATCTAATGTTTTAAATCAATTAGAGGACTTTGAAGTAGATCAAATCACCCAAGAAATACGATTAACCTCAACAGGTGATAGTAAATTACAATGGTTAACTGGGCTGTTTTATGCTGCTGAAGATATAACCAATACCACAGGGTATGGCTCTGATAATTTTGGTTTGTTTGTCTCTCTACCTCCTGATTTTGGCGGTTATGGTGCAATAATTGAAAGCACTGGCGCTGTGTTTAATCATGAGTTTTCACAAGAAAACACCAGCTATGCAGCTTTTGTACAGCTAGATTATGCTTTGTCAGATAAAACTAATGTATCTTTTGGTACTCGCTATACTAAAGATGAAAAAGATTTTACCAACCAAAGTTATGGTTTAAACCGTGATGGTAGCCGTGTGGTTAAATTATTCCCTTATGCCGAAGACCCACAAGATCAAGTGACTTTTAAGCAGTCAGCTGATTTTTCACACGTATCATGGAAACTGGGAACTGATTATAAAATAGAAGATGATTGGATGGTTTATGCCAGTGTTTCTGACGGTTATAAAGCGGGTGGTTTTCCGGGCGTCATTCCTTTTGTTGCTGCAGATTCTGCAGCCTTTAGCGAAGAGGTGATTATTGCTTATGGATTAGGGACTAAACTTTCCGCATTCGATAACTCTTTCCGTCTTGATGTCACGAGTTTTTATTACGATTATCAAGATATGCAAGGTGTATATGCTACCCCGAAGGTTTTGATAGGTTAAGCCGTGTTGGTGACGCAACGGTATATGGTATTGAAATGGATAGCACATGGCAAATAACATATGAGTTAACTTGGTCATTAGCGGCTGCTTTGTTGAATACTGAAATTTCTAATAGCGTTGAAGACTCAGTTGACTCAATAGGTAACCCAACAACATTTAACGGTAACTCATTAACTCATGCACCAGAGCAATCACTTTCTAGTACACTAAATTGGACCAACGATATATCAGACAGTATGGTGCTTTCAATACAAGGAAATGTCGCCTATAAATCGGATTTCTATTTAAGATATGATAATGATCCTTCAGCATATTGGGATAAATCATCAGTAACTGTCGGTGCTAGAATTGTACTTAGTGATACAAATGACGTATGGAGTATTGCCTTATGGGGTAGAAATATCACCAATGAAGAAATTCCTACGTACCAAAGCTTTAGCTTATCTAAAGCCGATCATTTCGTTTTTTATAACCAACCAGCCACTTATGGTATAGATTTTACTTACCGATTTGAAGAATAATTTTTTCATAATTGACTAAGTAAAAGGCTCTAATATTTAAAGGTGTTAGAGCCTTTTAGGTTTAAGTCGTAAGTATAATTGTAATTTTTTAAAATGAATTAATGGTCTATGTAGTATATGAACTTTACAAAAAAAGAAATAATATCGACGTGTTTAATGTCAGCATTAGGCACATTAATGTTTAATTTATTGCCCATTGTTATTGGCATGTCAATCGACACCTTAGCGTTAAGTGCAGAAGACGGTAGTTTACTTGTATCTTTTTATTTTATTGGTTTTTTATGTGCTTGTATGCTTTCGCCCTATGTCACTAAACAATTCAAATGGATACATGTCGCTTTTGTTGGTATCTTTTTGATGATTATCGGTTTATTTTTAATAGCGCAGGTAGCATCATATTATTATGTGCTGATGTTTTTTATCTTAATAGGTGCAGGGTCAGGCACTTTGTTTAGCCTAGCCATTGTTATTTTATCGCTAACAGAATGCCCTGAACGCTACTTTGGCATTAAAATAATATTTGAACAAATTACCTCCGCAATTTTGCTTTTTATTGTTCCAACTTTCATTTTGATATATTTTGGGTTTAGCGGTAGTTTTTTATTCATTTCGTTGGTGGTCTTTCTAATAGGCTTTGCCGCTTTAAGTTTGCCTAACAACCAAGCAGCGGAGCAACTTATAAAAACAGGTTTATCAACCGACAATCTTTTACCTAAGACTGTTAATAAAATAAATATTTGGCTAGCACTGATATGTTTATGTTTGTTTTTTGGCACATTATCAACGTTATGGGCATTTGTTGAAAGGTTGGCGGTAGCAAATGAATTAAGTGCAGATAGCATTGGTTTAGCGTTATCAATATCTGTTTTGGGTGGTGCGGTTGGTGGTTTGTTAGCGGCATACTTGGGCGATAGATTACCATTAAGGTTAAGTATATTATTTATTGTCCCTTTATTATTAACTGTGATTTGGACTTTTTATTTAGGTTTTGATATGTGGTTATTTGGACTTGCCGCATTCTCACTTTCTTTATTATGGAATTTTAGTCTGACTTATCAAATGAAAATAGTGATCATGCAAGACGAATCAAAATCTTCATGGTTAGCTGCTTTTATTGCCTTAGGGGGAATTATTATTCCTGCACTAGGTGGCATAGTGCTTGGTCAATTCGGTTGGCATACCTTATTTATTGTTATTAGCGTGATGTTAATTTTATGTTCGCTAGGCTTTTATTATTTAGCTAAGCCATCGCAAACTGTGCAGCAGGTTGTGGAAGGGGCTCGCATTCCGCCTTCAATAACTTGATCACCAAAATGACGAACAAAACGCTGCTCTTCTGGTGGTACAAATTCGTATTCGTCAGTCCATACGGGTACAGTTAAATTGCCAACTGTACCCACAAGAGTTTCTTTTAATTTTCCCCATTCACTGTCTACTTGTACTTTTTGATGGTTCATATTAACTTACTCAGAAATCAACTTATCAATGCCTGCATAAGTAATACCTGCAGACCAACCGCCATCAACTTTAACATCAATACCAGTGACATATTTAGCGGCGTCTGAAAGTAAAAAGTGATAAACACCGACTAAATCACTGACATCGCCAGGTCTTGATAGTGCGGTAGCTATGGTTGCAACCCTAGATTCTTCGCTGTCAGCGTGCTCCATGGGTGTTGTTATGGTTCCAGGAGAAACCGAGTTAACGCGGATATTATGTTGCCCCAGTTGCAATGCTGCATTTTTAGTGACTTGCACAACCGCAGCTTTTGACATCGAATAAGCACAATATTCAGGCATAGTCACAGTGGCTGCTAATGATGCGGTATTGACGATAGCGCCCCCAGATTTCAAAAACTGCGAAGCATATTTAATACCTAAATAAACTCCTTTAGTATTAATATCTAACACACGTTCAAAAACAGTGATGTCGGCATCACCTATAGGACCTTCTACTATCGCAATACCCGCATTATTAATTAAGCCATCAAGTTTACCATTCTTATGACATGCACTTTTAAATGCTGCAAACAAACTGTCTTGATCTGAAACATCAGCAGAGAAACAGTTAACGTTCAATGCTAATAGCTCATCAGTGACTTTTAAATCTACTGCGCTTACAGTGCATCCAATTTGTTTAAAATGAGTCGCTAGAGCTAAACCAATACCACTACCAGCACCAGTAATTAAGATATGTTTTAAAGATAGGTTAAACATTGATATTCCTTAAATAAAATTTATGCTTGTTTTAAATAGACTTTTTATCTAAATATGCTGGAATAACTTGACGACTAAAGACTTCATCGACAGTTTCATGACGCTTAATTATATTGCATTTGTCACCCGAAATAAGCACCATGCCAGGGCGAGGTAGTGCATTAAAATTAGCAGCCATTGGCTCAATATAAGAGCCTGTATTTAATAGAGCGATAACATCGTCTTCACATAAATTTGGCACGGTAACATTTTCAAAAAGCCATTCAGCATTACAAGTCATCCCTACAATATCGCATGTCATTTCATTTGGTTCATCCGCTTTACTAGCAACAATATAATCAAAAGGAGGGGTAGGGTTTACACCATGAATACCTAAAAACACTTCAGAGGTGTCTACCTCTGCCCAAGTGTGGTTAATATTTTTGGTTTCGTGTTTAATATTTTTAACCGTAGTTAAATGCAACCCTGTTTGATTATGAGTAGCTCTACCTGGTTCAACTTGAATCATGATCCCTTTTGTTGATAAATTTGCCTCCGTCATACGACTTCTAAAAGCTGAAGTCATAGATTTTGCATAATCTTCCACAGTAGGAGTGGCATAATTTGTTTGTGCAACTTGAGTTTCTTTATCTAAACTTGCAGCAAACCCTCCGCCAAAGTTAACAATTTTTGGTGTCCATCCATTTAAAATATCGCTTAGCTCTTTAATTAATAAAACATATGATTTAATAAGTTGCTCCCAGACACTCAATTTTTTAGAGTGCCTCCCCATATGAATATGAACACCAAGTAAATTAACTTCGTCACAACATATTAGACGTTCTGCCATGGAAAGAACTTCGGTTTTAGGGATGCCGTATTTAATCGTTTGGGTTAATCTTCTTATTTCGCTACTTGGTATAAAGTCAGACATTTCATCTGTATCACCAAGCCAGGGTTTTAATCTTAATAAAACATTTGCTCGCATTTCTAATTTTTTAGCTGCTTCAATGCACATGTCCAGCTCTTTAGGGCTATCTAAGATAATTGTTGCACCAAGTGTAATAGACTTTTGAATAATCTCTTTACTTTTAATAGAGCCATTGACGAATATATTTTCACCCGAAATTCCAGCTCTTATTACGCACTCTAGTTCTCCAGGTCCAAAGGTGTCGCAACCACCTCCCTCACTATCAATGATTTTACGAATAGCAATGTTTGGGTTTGCCTTTACTGAAGGTAATACTTTTACTGTACCTTCAGGCCAATATGTTTCAAATGCAGATTTATAGGCTCGAATATTTTGTCGTAAATAATTTTCAGAGACGACAAACAATGGTGTCCCGTGTGTTTTGGCTGCTTCAACAAGATCAACATCTTCCAAATAGAGGCGCCCTTTCCTTATTGAAAGGAAAGGGTTCTCATTTAATAGTTGGGTAGTTTCCATTAGCATTTATCCTGTAGGTTTGGTTATATTCTATTTTTATTAATACTACATTATAATTTTAATGAATCAGTAACCCTTAGAGGGTATGCACTAAGGCTATTAACTCGCTAAAGTAGAAGTTCACAGAAAGTGAATTAAAAGACTGAGGAATCAGCAATGTTGAAATATTGCCAATGCAACTCCTATTATAAGAGTTAAATTGTGTTGGCGGTAATGGTAATCAAATTATTACTATTCGCGTTCAGTAGGACTGAACGATTTTAGCTTGAAAAATAGGAATAAATAAAGATGAAGTTATTATTGAACAAAGTGGCAATTGTTACTGGTGCGGCACATCCAATGGGTATGGGGTTTGCTGCGGGTTTAAAATTAGCTCAAGCTGGCGCCAAAGTAATATTGACTGACTTAGGTCGAAATGAACAAGAATTAGAAACATTAGAGCAACGAGTTAGTGAAATATCTGAATTAGGAGGGAATGCAATAGCTATGGCTGTTGATATTACCGAGCGTTCACAAATTGATGCCTGTGTCGAAAAAGTTATTGAGCGATATGGACAAATTGATATTTTGTTTAATAATGCTGGTAGTCCTGCCGGGTGCGGTGAATTTCTCAATATGACCGATCAGCAATGGGATATAAGTTATCAAGTGAATGTAAAAGGAACCGCTGACTTTTGTCAGGCAGTTATCCCTGTGATGATAGAGAACGGCAATGGTTCAATCATTAATAATTCATCCTTATCAGGACTTGCTGCCATTGAAAATATGGCGGCATATACTGCAACCAAGTTCGCTGTAGTTGGATTAACAAAAGCCTTAGCCTGTGAGTTTGGTAAAAATAATATTCGGGTTAACAGTGTTTGTCCTGGTAATATTTGGACGCAAATGGGCCAAATAGAAGCGGAATTATTACAAAAAGATGGACAATCAATAGCGGATGTTAAAAAAGGTATGTCGGCTAAAGTTCCATTAGGGCGATGTGGCGTAAGCGAAGATGTTGCAAATGCCGTTGTTTATTTAGCTAGCGATATGGCTAGCTATGTTTCTGGTGTTGCCATGCCTGTATCAGGTGGTATGGCACCAGGTCTATAATTATAAAATAGGAGTTGTTAATTATGTTTGGTTTTAAAGGTGTTCATCATATTGCTATCTCAGTGCCGTCTTTGGCTGAGGCAAAAATATTCTATATTGATAAATTAGGTTTTACTGAACTTGATAACCAACATTTTTCGCCATCGAAAATGGGTGATGATATATTGCAACTGAAAAATGCTGATTGTCATATGGTGATGATTAAAGCAGGTAACATCATTTTTGAAGTTTTTGAGTTTCATCAGCCTATTGCTAAAACACAAGATAGTAACAGGCCATTGTGTGATCATGGTTATACTCACCTTTCATTTGAAGTAGAAGATATACAAGTTGCCTACGATCACCTAGAAAAATCAGGTGTGACTTGGCATCAAACACCAACAGAAGTCAGTGAGGGGTATTTGATGACCTATGGCCGAGATCCCTTTGGAAATGTTATCGAAATTCAACAATTAAAAAGCGGTTTCCCATTTAGCTTTGATCAGTTAGGGGGATAATTTTAGAAGGTTACTCAATGCCCTACAATGTAACTAGCACTGAACGTGTTATTTTTTAGAATGTGTAATTAAACGCATTAGCATGACCAAAGACATGACATAAACACATGTAACTTGTATTGCTGGTGCTATTTATTTTTCCATATTATTTGCCTGTATTTAAGGAAATCTCTGTTCAAGGCTTGTTGAGCATAATACCCACCAAAATTGAAGTAGAAAGGTTATCCACTCTACTTAACGGCATAACAAATGAATAACCCCTTATGGGTATTTTGTAGGCTGTACCCCCTAAGGGTGATATTTTGATTGTGCTCACTGCGGTCTTATAGTGCTATACACATAACGCTATGCCTATTGGCAGGAGTACATTACATGAGTTCTACACAATCAAAATCTATTTGGCAAAAAGATAAAGCGCATTTTATGCACCCATATACAGACTATTCAACTTTCCACGAAGAAGGTAGCCAGGTAATCAGCGAAGCGAGTGGTAACTATATCGTTGATGATAAAGGCCATAAGATGTTGGACGGTATTGCGGGTTTGTGGTGCGCTAATATTGGTCATGGTAGAAAAGACATGGCTGATGCTATTCATGCGCAAATTACCAAAATGCAATATTACAATCCGTTTGGTCATTGTACTAATGAGCCAGCATCTGAGCTAGCAGCTAAATTGGCTGATATGGCTCCGGGTTCTTTGAATCACGTTTTTTATACTTGTGGTGGTTCAACAGCCAATGATATCGCGATGCGAGTGGTTAACTTCTATAACAATGTGCGCGGTTTACCTAACAAGAAAAAAATCATTTCTCGTAACTATGGTTATCACGGTTCAACTTATTTTGCTGCAGCATTAACGGGTATTCACGGTACTAAAGATAGTTTTGATCAAATCGCTACTGACATTATCAGTTATGTTTCTGCCGCCGATATGTATCGTCGCCCTGCAGGTGCTGAAAATCTATCAGAAGAAGACTACACAGAATTTTTAGCTAACGAGTTAGAAAACCATATCCAGCAATTAGGTCCTGATAACGTGGCTGCATTTATTGCTGAGCCTATTATGGGCGCTGGTGGTGTGCTTATGGCTCCAAAAGGTTATCAACGTCGTTGTTGGGAAGTATGTCAAAAACATGACATTCTTTTTGTTGCTGATGAAGTAGTAACTGCTTTTGGCCGTTTAGGTGAAATGGTTGCATCAAAAGAAATTTTTGATTATCAACCTGATATTTTAATTGTTGCTAAAGGTATTAACTCTGGCTATATCCCATTAGGCGCAGCAATATTTTCTGATGAAATTTATGAAGTGATCAGTAAACCTCAAAGTGAAGGCGGTGTTTTATCACTTGGCTTTACTTATTCAGGTCATGCTACTGCTTGCGCTGCAGCGCTGAAGAACTTTGAAATTTTAGAAGAAGAAAATATTCTAGAAAACGTTAAAACCCTTGGTCCTCGTTTGCAAGAGGGCGCACGTAAATGGATGGATTTACCTATTGTTGGTGATGTTCGTGGTATGGGCTTTATGCTAGGCATTGATCTTGTTAGTAACAAAGAAACTAAAGAGCCACTAGCTGTTGCGCAAAAAGTGTTTGAAAAATGTATAAAATTAGGGTTGGTTATTCGTCCTATTGTTAACTTAATTGTTATTTCACCACCATTAACACTTAACGAGCAAGAAGTAGATGCCATTTTATCTATTGTTAGATCGGCGATCGTTGAAGTAATGGATGAAATGTAGTTAAGCATTTATTGCTCACCTTTTGAGAACAAGCAAGGTGGTATTAATTTTAATACCAACCGCGTGCAAGAGCCACCAGCCTTCATTTAACTTTAGATGTGATGGAAGGTGATTATCTTGGGCAGTTCTTAAGTGATTTTGAAACCGTAACCGCCGATATACGTTCAGGAAAAATTGTGAAATAAGGTATGTTAAGTTACGGCGTGTTGGCGCTAAAGAAGATGCCCCTAAATGGCTATTAAGTGCCATTGAAATATTTGATAGAGAGACGAAGTAATATGGATAAGGTAATTAAAGATTTATTAGACACTTATAAAGTTACCAAGCAAACGCGTGATTTTCTAAGTAAGCCATTGGGTATGTACATTGACGGCAAGTTTGTCAGCGGTAACGCGAATGAAACTCTTGATGTGATGGAGCCTTCTACAGGCAAACATCTGGCTCAAATTGCCCGTGGTAACGAGCAAGATATAAATGATGCTGTTAGCTCTGCCAAACAAGCCTTTGAAGGTGAATGGGCAGCTTATAAGCCGCGTGCACGTGAACAAGTAATGCGTAAAATTTCTGATCTGATCCGTGAAAATTTGCAAACTATTGCTGAATTAGAATGTTTAGACAGTGGTAAAGCGATAAGTGGTTGTAAAGCCGTTGATATTGCTGGCGCAGCCAATGTTTGGGAATATTTTGCTGGTTGGGCAACTAAAATTTCAGGGTCAACCCGAGATACTTCAATGCCAGGCGAATACTTTACTTATACCCAAAAAGAGCCTGTCGGTGTGGTTGGCGCTATTGTGCCTTGGAACTGGCCTTTTGCTATGGCAACGTGGAAACTTGCGGCGCCCCTAGCGGCAGGTTGCACCGTGGTATTAAAACCTGCGGAATTAACCTCATTAAGTATGCTTTATTTTATGACCTTGTGTGAACAAGCTGGCTTGCCAAAAGGGGTTATCAATATTGTTACTGGTAAAGGCTCTATAGTGGGCACTGCATTATCTACTCATCCCGATATTGCCAAGGTTTCGTTTACTGGCTCTACTGAGGTTGGCAAATTGATCGGCAAAAATATTGCTGATGATATCAAACACGTCACTTTAGAGCTAGGCGGCAAGTCACCAATGATCGCCTTTAATGATGCTGATACCGATGCACTTGCGAGAGCAACCTTAGGCAGTATTTACTTTAATGCGGGGCAAGTGTGTAGTGCGGGTTCACGTTTGTATGTACAGCGCGGTGTTTATGATGAAGTAGTTGAAAAAATTAAAAAAATTGCTGAAAGTATTAAGTTAGGTACTGGCTTAGATCCGCAAACACAAATGGGACCAGTCATTTCAAAAGCTCAACAGCAAAGTATCATGAACTATATTGAGATTGGTAAAAAAGAAGGTGCTCGCTTAGTCACCGGTGGTTATGCCTTAGAACAGGATGGTTTCTTTATCAAACCAACACTTTTCGCTGATACCACTAATGATATGCGCATTGTACAAGAAGAAATTTTTGGCCCCGTACTAGTTATGCAAGTATTTGATACTGAAGATGAAGTTGTTGCATTGGCTAATGATAACGAATTTGGCTTAGCGTCAAGTATTTGGACACAAGATGTTTCTCGTGTTCATCGTATGGTGCCACAAATTAAAGCGGGTAATGTTTGGGTTAATATTCATGATCCAGGCGATCCTAATATGGCGTTTGGTGGTGTTAAGCATTCAGGCGTTGGTAAAGATTTAGGGCCAGAGCAGTTAGAGCATTATTTAGAAAGCAAAACTGTTTGGATTAATATAGGAGCTAAAAATGACTAACAAAACTGCTATTGTTACGGGTGTTAGTCACCCAAAAGGAATTGGTCGTGCTATTGCTATTGCGTTAGCTAAATCGGGTGTTAATGTTGTAGCAACTGATTTAAAAAGCTCTGAGGGCTTCGATACAGTTGTCTCAGAAATTGAATCTTATGGCGTTAAAGCGCTTGCTATTGCGTGTGATGTCACTAATAAAAATGACATAAACGTAGTTGTAGAACAAGTCAAAAGCACCTTTGGCCGTATTGATATACTGGTTAATAACGCTGGTGTTGGCTTAGGTAGCGGTGATTTTTTAGAAATTACCGATAAAGACTGGTCCATATCTTTAGCGGTAAATGTTAAAGGTGTTGCTGATTTTTGTCAGGCGGTTATTCCAACAATGTTAGCTCAAGGCAGTGGTAGTATTATTAATACCGCTTCTTTAGCTGGACTTGGCGCAATGACTGATATTCCTGCTTCTTATACGGCAAGTAAATTTGCGGTAGTGGGTTTAACTAAGCAGTTAGCGGTGCAATATGCTAAATCGGGCATTAGAGTAAATGCAATATGCCCAGGTTCAATTCATACCCAAATGCATGATTTAGTGTTAGATAATATCAGTAAAGGCAACAATATCTCCCTTGCAGAAGCACAAAAGCTTGAGGACAGTAATGTGCCTTTAGGTTTTACTGCAAAACCTGATGTAGTAGGTGATGCCGTTGCTTATCTTGCTAGCGATGGTGCTAGATACATTACGGGCATAACCATGCCTGTTGCTGGTGGTATGTTCCCTGGGTTATAGAAAAGTTATAGAAAAATCATAGAAATAAATAATAGTAATAAATAATTATGAGTCATACCGAAAGAATTTTTCATAGCCTATTGTTTGAATTGGTTGGTTTAGGTGCCGTCAGTCTTTTTTTTAATACTTTTTTTGATAAAGGGGCTGGCGAGGCCACATTACTTGCTGTGGTGATATCGTTGATTGCCATGTTTTGGAATTATATATACAACCTAGGCTTTGACTATTTTTATTCAGATAACAGAATAAAGCGTACTTTAGCGATGAGAGTTTGGCATAGCATTGGTTTTGAAATTGGTATTATGCTGTTAACGTTACCGGTATTAATGTGGGCGCTCGATTTGCCTATGTGGACGATACTGGTGATGGATGCAGGCCTTGCCGTGTTTTTTATTCTTTATACTTTTGCTTTTAATTGGTGTTACGATCAGCTGCGTTTTTGGTGGTTTAATCGTGTTGAGCAATAGCTTTCAATTTGAAATTAAACAATAACAATTATTTAATGTGATTTTTATTGTTTTTTTCAAACCAGCCCATTTTATTAAGTGTTTTTAAACGCTGATTAAAATCTTGAATAAATAATTCATTTTTCCGATTTGGGTGACAAACCAAGGCATCTTGTGATTCATAAACTGAAAATTGATTATTTCTATGTAAATTATCTAACAGCGTAAAACTGGGATACCAATAAAAAGCGACATCCACTCTTTTCACTTTTAACATATCAATAACTTGCTGATCAGATGTGACATTATGAAGGCTATGTAATTTATACTTTTCTTTTAAGTTATGAATAAAATCATTACCGCGCAGTTTCACTGCTGATTTTTTTTCTAACTCCCTTATATGGTTAATAAGCGGTTTGCTTTTAAGGGTATACACTCCAACTCCCCAAGTTAAAAAAGGTTCGCTTTGAATAACATCAATATTATAATAACTTTTCATCACTTTAATGCTCGCGGCCATAAAGCAATCAAACTTGAGTTGTTTAAAGCTATAAACTGCTCGACTTAATGGTTCGATTTCTAAGGTTAATTCCTCATTATACATGGCGGTAAAAAGCGCTTTATAATATTCACTGATATGCAAACTTGGTTGTACAACCTTAATATCTGCAGCGAAGCTGTAAAAATTAATGGTTATTAAAAGTAAATACAAACAAGCATTTTTTATTCGCATAAGGGCTTTAACTTAGGTTTATGGTGCATTGGATAAACCAGGTCAGCAGAATGGTTTAATGAAATTATATATGTGCATACTATTTTTTGTTGAGCTAAATTATTAATCAAGGTTATAACCAAGTAATTTTGCTTTCACTAACGCTTCCTCAATGCTCAACACTTTGGTATTTGGTATTTGATCATCGAAATTTTTAGACAGTGTAGTTAAAAAAATATCTATTAAATTTTGGAATTCACCTGTGATGATATCGAAACTAGCAATTTGACCATGTTTTTTAGCCCAATACATATGGGACAAAAAAGTGTCATAGGTTTCAGGAATAGCAAGTTGCCAAGCAGAAAAGTCTATAATTACAACCCATTGTTTGTCAGTAAAGTTTGCTGTAATTAAGTGCTGAAAACTTTGTACAAAGGCTCGTGTGGTTTCATTGTTCCATGAACCATTTAATGTACATATAACACCATCACGTTTTACCTCTATTGAAAAATTACCATGCTCAATAAATGATTTATGATGTGTTTTTACTTTATTTAAATTAACAATAAATCCTTGAGACTTTAACCAAGTGCAAGCCTCTAGCTTATTGTCAAAATATTCTGTCGCTATATTACCTAGTGATTGGTTAGCATTTTCAGCAGATTTTATTTTTTTATAAGATAGGTTATGAACAATAGCTTCTGCTTGCTGACCATGTTCTCGAGACCAGATGTTAAGTTTATCAAAAACAGCATAGCAATTAACATCGCAGTCATTAAAGTCTGACAAATCTGTTAATACAGCCCAATCATTTTTACAGAGATATTGGTTAATTAATTTTATTGATTGTGCCGCTTGTTCTGTCGCTATTTCTTCTGTCCAATACCCCCATGATCGAAGATACAAGACATTGGAAATAACTTCAATATGATAACCACCTAAGTTTTCCATGATTTATGCTCTCCACTTTATATCCGCCAATAAATTCAGCGAGTTTATTAATACTCGCTTCATTAATTACAGGGAATAGTATAGGAATAATTCGCTTAAATTTCGAATTCAAAACGTCTTTATAGTACACTTTAAATATCATCACTCCTTTGTTATCACACGGCTCTGTGATTATTTCAATTTCAGCAATATAGCCGTCAATGGGGAAATCATCGCCTTTGGCCGAATAAACATAGTGGTGAGGGGGCGATTTATAGAGAACTTCTTCAGTTATGTGACCAAAAAATGTTAAGTCAACAGTAAAACTTTCTTTTGCTTTGCCTTTGCTTGAATTTAATTGAACATTCTCTGCTAGCAAATACCACTCTGATATTAGCTCTGGGTTGTCTAATATATCAAAAACTTCTTGCCCTGAATAATGTTCAAAATATATTTTATACTCCAATTTCAAAGGAGCTTTTGCATAGTCATTAATATTAAATGGCATTTATATATCACCTTAGATTAATCTGGGATTGTTATTTTAAGACTGATGCATTTAATAAATTGCCTAAATGACATTAACAGCTTAATAGTTATTGATATTGCCCTTATTGTTGAAATCAATCTATACCCACTTTGGGGGACGACAATGTGATTTATTTAAACTATGTTATACACATGCTGAAAAAAATGCTGAAAACAACTCAACTCAATGGAATAAAACATGCCTAAATTAAGCCCTGAAACATTAGCTAGATACCGTGAAATGGATAGACCTGCATTTCAATTTGAAGACGACACAGTCAATGAGTTTTTTGCACGTTCAACTGCTGCAGGTGTTCGTTTTGATAATGCCGGTTTTTTCTCTCAAGCCGGTTTTTTTCAAGCACCTCATAAACAAAACCTTGACGGGGTAGATATTGCCATTGTTGGTTCGCCGTTAGATCTTGGCGCAATAGGACTTGCTGGTGGTAGGCATGGCCCTGAGGCTATTCGTAAAGGTAGCCATGTAATGGGACCTTTTCATGACCATACCGGAGATATTCCATTTCAACTCTGTAATATTATTGATTATGGTGATGTACAGTGGTCTGCGACAGACTTGCAAATAAGGCTTGAAGATATAGCACAAGTATTCCTTAAACTGGGTCAAGCAGGTTGCGCTACTTTAAATTGTGGTGGTGAACACACAACTGCTTATGGCGCACTAAAAGGTTTGTCTCAAGGACATGATAATGAAGCCTTTGGCCTTATTCATATAGATGCTCACTGTGACACTATGGCGTCGTGGGGTGGAGATGCAGTCAATGATGGCTCGGTATTTAGACAAGCAGTATTACAAGGGTTTATCGACCCTGAACGTACAGTTCAAATAGGTATTCGAGGTCGTTCAAACTTTTTATGGGATTTTTCAAAAGAATCAGGTATGACAATTATTACGGCTGATGAAGTTTTTGAAAAAGGTGTACCTTATGTATTAGATAAAGCAAAAGAAATTGTTGGCCAAGACAAAACCTATTTTTCTTTTGATGTTGATGGCTTATGTAGTTCTGAAATGATGGCAACTACAGGTCCTGAGCCGTTCGGACTGACTGCAAGGCAAGTGCGTGATATTATTTTAGGTAGTTACGATTTGAATATTATTGGTGCAGATATGGTTGAATTTAACCCTGTTAGAGATGCCAATGGTTCGTATGCACACACAGCTGCCGGTTTATATTGGGAGTTATTGAACTTATTAACGCATGTTCGAAGAAGACAAAACGGTCAAAACAACCCTACATTGTGGGTATAGTTTTGCTCTTTTTATAATTGAAGAGGTGTGATATGAGTATTAGTAACAATATAAATAAAGCAAACGGTTTTACGTTAATAGAATTAGTCGTCGTTATAGTGATTTTAGGCATTTTAGCTGTGACGGCACTGCCGAAATTTATTGATATTTCTACTGATGCTCATATTGCGACGTTAAAAAGTTTTGCTGGTACCTTTAAGTCCACGTCACAAATGGTGCACTTAAAACAAGTTATTGAAAATGATGTTTCTGGTGATGCAAGTGAAGGTATTAACTTATTCGGTATCTTTATTCAAACAAGTTATGGCTATATTGATGGTGGTAGTGCAGGGGATTTTCTTTCTGTTTTACAAGGTGATGTTGCTATAGGCACAAACTTAAGTTCGCCTTGTAATGATGATGCATTTTGTTTGAATAGCCGTTCGGCATCTTCTGGATATCCAGGCTTAACATTACCTTCAACAGATGGCTCTATTGTTATTGTTTTTCCAAAAGGTTATACCCGAAATGAATCCTGTTTTGCTTATTATTGGTTTTCTCAACAAAGCGGTGATGTTCCTGTTGTTGGTGTTATTTCAACTGGTTGCTAACAACTAGCGCTATTCCTTCTTAATCATCTCTTTTTCTATACTATTATTCGCTTTTTTTATTAATACTTTCTATGGTTGTTTTAACCATAGGTAATTGACTAGGGTTAATAGTCTCTTGTTACTTGTCTAAATTAGAGAGCGTTATGCTGAAAAATTCACTGCAAAAGCAACTTTATATTTTGTATTTATTGATGATTACCTGCATCGTCACGTTTGAAGTTTTATATTTTAATTATGTGCAGTTGCCAGAGAAGTATTTAATTGAGGCGAGAGCTGATTCTCTAGACATAAAGCGAATTAAAACTGCATTTGCAACAATGAGTAATGAATTGAAAGTTACTGCTTATGATAATGCTGTATGGGATGATATATATAATTTTATTGAAAACAGAAAAATTAGCTTTATTAATAAAACCTATTCAGATGATGTTTTTAGAAACTTATCGTTAACTGGTGTTTATATTTATGATCAAAAAGGTGCTGTTATTTGGGACAAATCTATTGATGAAAATAATAAGAAAACAAATTTTAAACCCTTTGATTTACCTTCTGACGTTGTAAATAAATATATTTTACAAAACTCACTGTACGAGAAAGAGTTGGCTCAATCGGGCTACATAATATTAAATAACAAGTTAGTTCTCTTTAGTGCCAGTAAAGTTTATAAAGAGAACTTGAAAGGGAAAGCAAATGGCACCTTGGTGTTTTGGCGTTTCGTTAATAATAAAGTCTTAGAAAAATTGCAAAATAGTGCTGGTTTGTATTTCGATATTCAAATGCTTAAGTCAGAAAGGAAAACGTTGGCCTTGAGTCATTCTTTAGGTAAATTTAGAGCTAACTCCTACAGAATGGAAAGTGGCATAATATTCGATTCAATTAATTTAGTAGGAGACACAGGGCGAGTACGCGTTTCTTATAATGCTCCGAGTCGTCAGTTTGAAGTTAATTGGTTTAAAGATAAGCCTTTGATAAAAATCTTAGTTTACTTGCTGATATTATCCTTATTTACTTTGTTTATACAAAAAATATTTGTTAAGCCGATTGTAGTGGCAGATAAAACTGTATCAAATATTATCGATAAAAATTTACGTGAAATTCGAATAAATAGTAGAAAAAAAGATGAGCTTGGTGATTTATTTAATCAAATAGATCGTTTGCTAGAAGATATAGAGTCACAAGAGCAAATGTTGCTTTCGCATCACGTTAAGTTAGAGGAAATAAGCAAAACTGATGGTTTAACTAAAATAGCCAACCGCCGTGCTTATGATATGTATATGGATAACTTATTTAAAATAAGACAAATTGGCGTTGAAGTATCAATTTTAATAGGAGATGTTGATTTTTTCAAAAAATATAATGATCATTATGGGCATGCGAAAGGCGATCACGTTCTACGCTTAATTGCGGAAACGTTACAAGGTAACATTCATTCAGAAACCGATTTTTTAGCACGATATGGCGGAGAAGAGTTTGTAGTAATACTCAAAAATACAGATCAAGAAAAAGCATTGTCGGTTGCAAATAATTTAATTCAAAGTATAAGAGGATTGAAAATACCTCATATTGAGTCTCAAGCCGACAGTTTTGTAACCATGAGTTTTGGTGTTCACACTTTTCTTATAAAAGAGAAAAACCGCCACAAAATGCTATTTGAAAGTGCAGACAAGGCACTTTATATGGCAAAAGATAGCGGCAGGAATAGAGTATGTCACTCTATTTAATTAATATATTATTTATCTCCAGCACTACCAGCTAATTTTTCCCACATTTTAGGACCAATACCTGCTGTCATACCACCACAAAGATTAATGGCTTGACCATTTACAAAGTTACAGTCATCCGCTGCTAAAAAGTGAATTAATGCCGCAGCTTCTTCAGGTTGGCATATTCTGCCAAGTGGGATCATGATTTTTTCCATTTCTAATTGGCTTTGATCATTTTCCGCTGCCATGGGTGTATCAACCGAGCTAGGACAAATAGCATTCACTCGAATATGTCGTTCACCTAATTCTACCGCAGCAGTTTGCGTTAAGCTTAAAACAGAAAATTTAGACGTGCTATAAGCACCTAAACCAAATACCCCAAGCTTACCTGACAAAGATGCCGTATTGATAATACTACCGCCATTGTTCATATAAATAGGAGCATATTTTAAGCCAAAAGCAACACCAAGGGTATTGACCTTAAATGCAAACTCATAATCTTCAATATTGGTGTCTTTCAATTCTTTAAATGGCGGGCAAATGCCAGCATTGTTGACTAGAATATCAATATTACCCTGTGTTTTTTGTGTTTGAGCGAGCAAATCTTTCACACTTTGTTCTTTTGATACATCAACGTGAATGAACGTTGCACCAACTTTGTTGGCAAGTTCATTACTATCGTTTAAATCAGCCATAACGACAGTTGCACCAGCGGCAATAAAACGCTCTACGGTTGCAAGCCCGATACCAGAGCCGCCACCAGTTACTACAGCAACTTTATTTTTTAATGAAAATGAAGTATTCATTTTAAATCCTTATATTAATTAGATGGGTGTTTTCATAGTTAAATAAAAAAGCCTAATCAATCATAATTAGGCTTTGTATTGCAATAAATGTATAGTTTAGTAGAAGTTATAAGTGAAACTTAAGCCAAATGTAAGTGGCGTGTTAAGTTGTCTAACTTCAGAAATATATGAGTTTAAGTAAGATTGACTTAACTCAAACGTTTTTGAACTGTACACTTCATCGGTTAAGTTTTTAGCCCAAAGTGCGACTTCCCAGCCATCATTGTCATTAATCAAAGCCATACGAGCATTTACAATAGTATATGCCTCGACTAAGGCTGTTGGTTCGTTTTCAGCGTTACTGTGCATTTCACTAGAGTACTTAGCGTCTGTTTGCAAAGCAAATATATAGCCATTGTTAAACTCTATTTCATAGCGCGCCATAATCGTTGCTGATAACTCGGGTGAATTAGGTAAGCTTTTACCATCTAATTGCGGTACATCTGAGTCTATTTCAGTGTTTAGGTAACCGATACCACCTTGGATAAATAACTCATCTGTAGCTGCCCAAAAAATATCCGCTTCTGCGCCCATTACGGTGGCATCACCAACATTGGTCATTCTCAAACCAATACCTGCAGGAATAACAGATTGAATATCTTGATAGTCATAAATAAAAGCTGCCATATTTAATTGAGCATAACCATCAAGAATTGTTGCTTTTAAACCACCTTCATAAGCTGTTAATGTTTCTGAATTAAATGGCTCTAACCCTTCTTGTGTGACGTTAATATCACCAGAAAAACCGCCACCTTTATAGCCGGTACTTACAGAAGCATAAACTAAGGTTTCATCATTTACTTTATAATCTAGACCTAGTCGCCACGATACATTATCTTCACTTCTTTTATCGCCATTAGCACACTCAGTAGGGTCGATAATCATATCAAAGAAGCCTAATGGACCACCTTCAAGTGTTGCGGGATTACCTTTAATAACATTATCTTCTGACGCTCCAGCACAAGCAGAATACATACTGCCAAGATCTTGAAAATCAGCAGCATAGCCATTAACAAAATCTAAAGTAGGAACAAAGTACGCTTCAAATAATGCAGGATCAACATCACCAAAACCCAGTAGATTTAAATAGGCGTCATACTCTTCTCCGCTCGGGGTAATGTCTGGATGACCAGCAGTTAAAGCACCTGCAATAGCCTCTTCAAAACCAATTAAAAATGTTGAAGTGTCAATTAGGCTGCCACCAACAAAAGTTTTATTTTCGCTTGAAATGCGAGCGCCGACAATTAAACTTAATTTATCTGAAAGCTCCCATTGGGTATGAGCAAAAGCCGCATAAGCTTCAGTTTCTTGCTCATATTTCCAGTTCATATTTAAACCTAAAAAGGTATCTGATGACAATGCTGTAGTGTCTGATTTAATCTTATCTTTTGAATAAAATAAACCTGCAATCCAGTAACCACCTGAAGCTATTTCTCCAGATAAACGTAATTCCTGTGAAAACTGCTCAAGTTGTTCGTATCGTTGAGTATCAAAACCAAATAAAGGCACGTCATCAACCATATCTGCCCATTTTCTGTCAAAGTCGATATAACCAGTGATTGATGTTAGTGTAATATCACCAAATTCATAAGTTGCATTGATATTAAGCCCTACAGTATCAGCTTTCATTATATTTCTATCAATGTCATTGACGGCAACAAGATAGTCATCTGATTTTTTGGTTAATAAAGAACGATCTAGTTCATCAGCAGGGTAGCCAGGAGTACCTTCACTTAATAATGCAAAACTAGTTGAATCAACGAATAACATTTTTGTTCCGTCAATCAACCCTGGAAGCATAGCGACATTGCCTGACGTATATGCACCTAATGCTGGATTAAATTGAACATCGTAAACGTTTGAACCAGGAGTACCTGCGCCATCCATGTTGCCAGCGTTAACTGAAACGTTTACTTTAAAGTTTGAATTTTCAGGCTCGAAACGTAATTGACCGCGTAAAGCCCAATTTTCAATGCCACCTAAATCATCACCAGTAACTGAGTTGGTGTAATAGCTTTCACCTTGATTATCATATTTTGCAGAAACGCGAAAAGCGGTTGAATCTGAGATTGCATTACCATAAGCACCTTCAAACTCTGAGGTATCATAATTAGCATAACCAACAGTGAAATAGCCACTTTCTTCAAATTCAGGTTTTACAGTATTAAAAGAAATTGCACCACCATTGGTATTACGACCAAATAAAGTGCCTTGTGGTCCTTTAAGTACTTCAGCTCGTTCAACGTCAAACGTTGCAAAACTCATTAATCCGGGGGACGTTAAATAAATCTCATCAACATACACACCAACAGATGGGTTGTTGTTAGAGTTAAAGTCATTCATGCCGATACCACGAACGGTAACAACAGGGTTAGTGCCACCAAGCGCATTGCCAATATCAACGTTAGGTATGTGCTGTGCTAAGTCGTTTACTGTCACTACACGCATATTTTTTAAATCATCACCCGTTAATGCTGAAACTGCAATAGAAACTTCATTAAGGTTAGTAGGGCGTTTAGTTGCGGTTACTTCAATAATTTCAAGACCACCTTTTTGTTCTTCATTTTCTTGTGCTTGTAACACAGGTGCTTGAAGGGCAGCCATCAGTGCAAGGGAAATGGGTGTTAGTTTAAATTTCATGTTCTTCTCTCTCAAATCAAAATTATTGAATAATGAAATCTATTGAGCTTTTATTATTATTAGATTTCAAACCTAGAATAAAGATTCACATTAGTTAAACATTTTATAAATACCCCTTAGTGGTTAATAGCTGAAACTATTTTTGAGTATTTGTTATTTGAAGGGATGTAATGCTGTAGTTAACTTGGTTTTTTGACTAGAGTTTTAATATCGCTAAGGGGGCGAAACCGCCTTAGAAATAATACTCTAAATCAATTTGAAACTTGAAAGATTTCACTGTCTGGTATTGAGCTATGAGTTCAACTGGTGAATGCAACGCTATCCTTATAGTAATTAAAGGAACGTTTGATCTAGGAGAGAGTTACCGTAAAAATAGGCTCACCTATAACTGTAGCCAGTATTATTGGCCACTTTGAGGTAGCTATAATATTAGCTAATGGTTTTTATATAATCGAGAACCACTTCATGGTGGTCTTTTATTTTAAACTTGTTAAATACATGTTCAATATCACCTGACTCATTGATTTTCCGTTAATGGTGAATTTTCAACTACAGGGCTAGTGTTATCGAAACCTGACCAATATCCTTTCGAAAATGAGGTTGTTTGTGTTTATTGTTGTGCGCGCAAGAGACTAAAGCCTATTTTAGGCTGAGAAAGCGTACCATTATACAGTGGTTTGTTGAAATGCGTATTCGCTAACGTAATGATTATAAATAAGTATATATTTCTATTGTTTCCGACTTTTCCCGTTTTTCTCTGTGGATATCAACAGGGATTATATACTAAGTTCCTGTTTTATAATTATTAATCAATATTTGTTATTGTATTCCAGACACATAGCCCGATAGTTGATTCTATTGCAGTGAAACGCCGTGGTGCTGTTCGTCAAGCTAAACTTTATTACTTACGT
>JAESSQ010000260.1 GCA_016764035.1 Gammaproteobacteria bacterium | reverse complement strand
GCAGATATCGCTCATGCCATGATGGGTATCAACGCCGCAAAAGGTGTTGAGTTAGGCGACGGTTTTGCTTGTGTGGCCGCCAAGGGCACGGAGTTTCGAGATGAGATGACACCTGCAGGTTTTAAGTCTAATCATGCTGGCGGCGTATTGGGTGGCATTTCGTCGGGACAAGCTATCATCGTACATACTGCATTTAAACCGACCTCCAGTATCCGCTTGTCTGGTGATACGGTTGATGTCGAAGGCAAGGCAATCGATGTGGTCACACATGGTCGCCATGACCCCTGCGTTGCTATCCGTGCTACACCTATCTGCGAAGCTATGCTGGCAATTGTTTTATGCGACCATCTATTGCGTCAACGTGGTCAGAATATGGACGTGCATTCACAGACGCCTGTTATTCCTTCACAGATTTAAATTACTAATCCATGGTGAAATCGGGTGTTCCTTACTGGCGACTCAGTAGTTTTTATTTTTTCTATTTTGCGTCAGTGGGTGTGCTTGTTCCGTATTGGAGCCTGTATTTAAAATCGTTAGGTTTTACTAGTCTTACTATTGGTGTTCTTGTTGCGATATTACCGGCGACCAAACTTATCGCGCCATTTATTTGGGGCTGGGTCGCTGATTATACGCGGCGTTCGATGTTGATTATTCGAATTGGCAGCGTGCTCACGCTATTGAGTTTTTTACTGGTGTTTTTGGATCAACAATTAGGCTGGTTAGTATTTGCTATGCTGTTGTTCAGTTTTTTTTGGAACGCCACCTTGCCACAGTTTGAAGCGATGACGCTGAATCATCTCGGCAACGACACACATCGTTACAGTATGGTTCGCCTATGGGGTTCGTTAGGATTTATCGTTACGGCTGTGCTAATAGGTGATTTATTACAAGATTATGACGCTGAGGTTATTCCGTTGGTGGTGTTGATAACATTCGTTATTATCGCTATTACCAGTTTCACCGTACCGGAAAAGTTAAACACACCGCACGCTAATCATTCACCCATTTGGCATGTCATCAAGCAACCTAAGGTACTAGCTTTTCTAGCGGTATGTTTTTTGATGTTGTGCAGTCATGGGCCGTATTACACTTTTTATACAATTTATCTCGAAGAGCTTGGTTACGACTCACACATGATCGGTATATTGTGGGCGGTAGGTGTGCTCGCAGAAGTTATTGTTTTTCTTCTGATGCATCGATTGTTACCTTTATTCGGTATTAGAAAATTACTCTTTGTTACTTTTCTGCTGACGACAGCGCGCTGGTTGATTATCGGTTTTTTTGCTAATGATCTGTCGATGTTATTTCTGGCGCAGTTGATACACGCATTCTCTTTTGGTGTGTTTCATTCAGTGGGTATCTCGCTGGCACATGCATATTTTACTGGTAGTCATCAGGGTAGAGGGCAGGCTATTTATTCCAGCATGAGTTTCGGTGCTGGTGTGGCGGTAGGTAGTTTAATCAGTGGATTGCTTTGGGATCAATGGGGGGCAAGTGGTTTATTTTCGTTTGCCGCTTGTTGCACAATTTTGGCCCTGTTTATCGTTTGGCGGTTTATTTATCCAGCGTCGAGTATATCGAGCGAATAAGTTTTCTAATTTTTTTTAATATGGGCTGGACTAAATAGGTGGTTTTTCGGTGAATATATTTAACTTAAGCTGTGATAGGTCGTTAGCCACCCCATAGTTTAGAAAATGCACCCTTGCTTTTAGGTGGAATATATTCGGCGATGGCTATGTGGTCGCTATCGGTTAGGTGGCCGTGATGTGCGGCATCGTTTAGTACAGCAATGAGTAATTCTCTGTCATATTCCAGATCTTCGTACATGTCATCATAAGAAACCGGTTCCACCAGCATGGTTTCAAGCCAGATCATTAATTCAGCGGTTATCGGGAAAGCGGAATAGTTGGGCTCTGAGTCCAACATAATCAATTGGCCTTCCCAGGGGTTGTTATCTGCTACGGGCACGGCTTTTTCAGGAGCCTCAGCTGTTTTTCCCTGCGGCGGCGGAGCAACTGTTTTAGGGGCTTTTGCCTGTTGTTTTCGTGCTGCTGAAAAATCAAAGCTTTCCATGATGTCATCAAGCAGCTTGGAGAAATCGAGGGCGCGAAGTGGAAGTTTTAACGTATGGTGAAGTTCTATTTGCGGGGCACCATCTTTAATTAAACCGATGGTACAACATGCATGTATAGGGCCGGACGAGTCAACACTCGCAAGGTCAACAACCCAGATATCCGCATTATTCGGCGTATCAACCCATGTCCATTCTTCTGGGTGCAAGTTAAGGATAGATTTAATGATAAGTACATCTCTTGTACCTACACTACCCCCAATGCTCATATCAGTTTTCATCAGGTTACCTGCTTAAATCGCTATATCAAGGAACAGTATTGTCAAAGTAGACATACTTTGACTAACCTTTAAACAGACGGTAGCCGTTGATAACCGTGCTGAGCATGCTCTGTCTGCCCATAATGTCTTCACGGATAGAAGCGTATATGTGCAAAATAATAAAACATACATTATCCACATACCGAGATGATGAAATGTATGTACGTCTTGTGACTGACCGAATATTGGAATGACCCATTGGGTGAAGACTTCATGTGACCAATGGCCAGCCTGCGCGCCTTCGCCGTATAGCGTAAAGCCTGTAATCATCATAAATACACCGGTGACAACATAGCCTAGAAACATAGATATTCGCGCGACGGGGTTATGGCCAACATAACGATTGGGGAATTTACGAATAAAGGCATACCATTTAATCATTGACATCATTTCTCTCCAGAAAAATTTTGAAAAGATGGGAATGTAAAAAATTTCCATAGCATGATTGTTGCCGACAAAAGCCCAGTAAAGACGCCCAAGGAAGCCAATAGCGAGAATATAGCCAGCTGAGAAATGGATAAAACGTAAGTAACCAAACATATAATGGTCGCTGGCTTCACCTGACAAGGTGGGTACGGGCGAGCCTATAAAATAACCTGTCAGGCAGAGTATTAAAACTGCTGCGGCGTTAATCCAGTGCCACAATCTAACGGGTACTTCATACACATAAATCGATCTAATTGGTGGTGGAAGTTTTTTCTTGGGTGCTGGGGAGGAGGGATTAGCTTGTCTGCGGTCACGGGTTTTAGCTTGTCTGCGGTCACGGGCTATGGTCATGAGCTTTCTCAATTTAGTCTAAATATAGTAATGTTTCCTTTGGTGCATTTAATAAAATCCAGTGTTTGGTGCATTTAATAAAGACCCAGTTGTTATAGTTTTATATTGGGTTTTGTTATTAGCTTAGTATTGAACTTTAGTAATGCAAGTATTGAGCTCTGTTTTTTTATCCGACCAGTGACTGTTTTTAAGTGGTTCATCGACTAATTAATGCGTGCAACATAGAGCTAGTTTGAATTGTATTGTCCAGCTTGCTTTAGTTCGTGCATGGCTTCAGAGAGCACTGTGATTGTCAATAATTTGTCGTTACGAGCGAGGCTTAGTCAATATATTGTTTTAAAATTAGCTTTTTAACATGTCCAATAATACTCTGGCGGGGCTCGATAATGTTCTGGAGGCATGCAATAGAACGCCAAGATGCCTTTCCATAAAAATATTTTTTAATTTTAGTTGGTGCAACGACTTATCTATCATCGACTCTGGTAATACACCCCAGCCTAATCCGTTCTGAATCATCGCCTTTATGGTTTCCAGGTAATTGGATTCCATAATGACCTTTGTGTTGCTATCAAGTTTTAGTGCTTGATCGATGATGTCACGCGTATGTGTGCTGTGTGATTGTATTAATACGCCGTGCTTGGCTAACTGTTTAATGGTTACGTTTTTATGTTTGGCTAAAACATGGTCACTGGCAACAACACATTCCATCGGGTCGCTCCATATGGGTATTGTCGATAATGGTTTATCGATGTGGTCTGGTAGCGTGATGAGGGCTAATTCTATATCGCCTTTTAAGATTAATGCGCTTGCCTGTTCAGAATCCATAAACTGGATGTCGAGTTCCACCTGTGGGTATTGTTTGGTGTATTGACGAAGCACAGGCGGTAGCCGGTGTAACCCGATATGATGGCTGGTGCCAAATTTTAGATGGCCTTTAACTTCAGTCCTTAGTGTGCTTATGATGCGTTGCGCTTCACCAATCTCTGCTTGTATGCGCTGATAACTGGGGATTAAGGCTTCGCCAG
>JAESSQ010000259.1 GCA_016764035.1 Gammaproteobacteria bacterium | reverse complement strand
GTTGCTGTACATGTTGGCACCTTAACCGCAGTGGTTATTTATTTTAGAAAAGAAATTAATAAAATGCTGTTTGCCTGGTTCGCCTCGTTGCAAGGTAGGCACTGCGAAGACAGTAAACTTGCCTGGGCAGTGTTGATTGGCACTATCCCGGTAGGTCTGGCGGGCCTGATCTTTAAAGATTTTATTGGCGATAATTTACGAACCCCACTGGTTATTGCGGTAACGACTATTATTTTCGGTTTATTATTGTGGTACGCAGACTGGTCGGGTAAAAGACAACGAGATGAGCACTCGTTATCGTGGAAAGATATTATTGTTATCGGCTGTGCGCAGGCGATTGCGTTGATACCAGGTACCTCACGTTCGGGTATTACGATTACGGCGGGTCTATTGCTTGGTTTGACTGCATCGGCCGCTGCACGCTTCTCCTTTTTGCTATCTATTCCCGTTATTGTGCTTGCCGGCGGTGTCGAGACATTGCATTATCTGGAGGTGGCGAGCATCGATGATATGAATGATTTAATTATCGGTGCGTTAATTTCTGCACTTAGTGCGTATTTATGTATTCACTTTTTCCTGATGCTTTTAGAGCGTGTCGGAATGACACCGTTTGTTATCTATCGAATGGTACTGGGCGTTGTTTTATTATCCATATATTTTTAATATTTATTGTCAGTGTGTTCTTTCTGTAGCGGTACAAAATATGTTTGTAAAAGCTTGTCCTGATCTAAAATTGCGTTTTTTGTGGTTAGCCATTGGTTATGCCCTGGTTGTTCTGGTGGTCTATTTATCGCTGACCAGTAACCCTGTTGAGATAGTTGGCAGTTTTCCTTATAAAGATAAATTTTTTCATGCCTTGGCTTACTTTACGTTGATGTTATGGTTTGCGCAGATATATCATGACAAATTTCAACGCAATATGATTGCTTTGGTGCTTGTGTTTATGGGTGCTAGCCTCGAATATTTTCAGAGTTTTGATCCTAATCGCTTTTCAGAGGCAGGTGATTTACTGGCGAATACCGTCGGTGTTTTATTAGGTTTTATTTTAGCGTTAACCCAACTTAAAAATGTTTTGCTCAATGTGGAAAAGTTTTTCCCCTGGCTTGCAGATTAGAGAAACGTTAATTGCTTGTCATTTCGACCAAAGGGAGAAATCTTAATTCCGAATACAATGGAATGTTACTGGTGCAATAAAATGGTGTTTTTTGGTTGTGGCAATAAAGTGGAAACTGTTTTAGTTGACGTTGTCTTATAATTGTTTAACAGCAGTAATTCGTTCTTCTCTTATCTTGTTTGCCAGTGCCATGTTTTCAAAACCACGTTCACGTAGTTTAGCTATATTAATATTTGTAGCGGCGGTTAGTGCTTGTCGAAAATAGTGGCCTTGTTGAAAATCTTTATCTTCATAGCCCGGCCGGCCGCGTGCATCGGCTTCGCTGGCCAGTAAAAATTTTTCGAAACGTTCTGGTTTTCTAAAAGCGTCAAGTTGCTCTAATGTTTTAACCACGGTCGCTGGTTTTAATTCAAGCGCACGGTGAAAGTGAAGGTGAAAACGTGCGGTACGTTCGGCAAGGTCACGGTATTCATTTGGTATGCGTAATCGTTGGCATACTTGCAATACAATTTTGGCGCCTCTTGCCTCGTGTGCTTTATGGCTTGGCCATTCTTCTTTTGGCGTGCTGCCTTTGCCAAGGTCATGGACTAAAGCGGCAAAACGAACCTGTGGGTCAGGGCTTAGTTTGCAGGCTTGTTCCAGTACTAGCAGAGTATGTATACCGGTGTCGATTTCAGGGTGATGTTCCTCTGGTTGTGGTACGCCCCATAAGCAATCTAGCTCAGGGATGATGCGCTTAAGTGCGCCACACGCGCGTAATGTTTCTATAAAGCAAGTCGGTGTTTTTTCAGTCAGTGCTTTTTGCATTTCCTGCCAGATTCGCTCAGGTACCAGGGCGTCAACTTCACCTGCTGACACCATGTCCTTCATTAATTGCATGGTCTCGTCGGCAACGCTAAAGCCGAGGTGCGCATAACGCGCCATAAAGCGAGCAATACGTAATATGCGTACTGGGTCTTCGTTAAAGGCGTCCGACACATGGCGTAATACTTTATTGTTGATATCGTCGACGCCATTGAACGGATCGATGTAAGTGCCATCATCATCTTTCGCAATGGCATTAATGGTCAGATCACGACGAATAAGGTCATCTTCAAGCGTAACATCGGGCGATGCGTGTACCTCAAAACCTTTATAACCGGCAGCGGTTTTTCTTTCGGTGCGCGCCAGTGCGTGTTCTTCTTTGGTTTTTGGGTGTAGAAATACAGGAAAATCTTTGCCCACCTGTTGAAAGTTATTAGCGAGCATATCGTTAACTGTGGCGCCGACTACAACCCAGTCTTTTTCTTTGAACGGGTAGCCGAGTAATTCATCGCGGACAGCGCCGCCGACAAGGTAAGTTTTAATGCTGCTTTTCATTATGGGGTTATTTTAAGGTAACTGTGCATAATTATCAGCACATGATTATATTAACGATTAGGTGTGTAGTTATCATGTTTTGAGTTTTCTTTAAATAATTGTGACACTTTCGTGATATTTTCTGTCTAACATGCTTGTTGTCTTGTATGGAAATGATGTTGACAGATGCCAAAGAAAATTCTTGTCGTTGAAGATGATGCGGATATCGCTAAGCTGTTAAAGCTGCATTTGAGTGATTTATTATATGATGTTGCTGTAACGGGTGATGGCTACATGGTTTACAGCTGGGTAGTCAGTCAGCGTTTGATCTTATCGTTTTAGACCTTATGTTGCCTGGCCTGGGTGGCCTTGAGATCTGTCGTCAATTACGCAATAAATCAATAAACACACCTATCTTAATGCTGACTGCAAAATCATCTGAACCTGACCGTGTGTTGGGATTAGAGCTCGGTGCCGATGACTACCTAACGAAACCATTTTCTTTTAAGGAGCTGCAAGCTAGAGTTAAAGCCATCTTTCGACGCATTGAATTGTCAGCAAAATTACCACAACAATCGGTTTTAGAAAATATTTCGATTAATGAATTGGTTATAAAACCATCGAGTCGAAATGTTACTGTGGCTGGAAATGATGTCGTATTGACCGCGACAGAATTTGATTTGTTGCTTTATTTTGCGAGAAACCCTGGCAGAGTTTTCAACCGTATGCAGTTACTGGATAAAGTTTGGGGTTATGCTCATGAGGGCTATGAACATACTGTAAATTCACATATCAATCGGTTACGAAAAAAGATTGAAAAAGATCCTGCAAATGCTGATTATATATTGACAGTATGGGGGGTCGGTTACAAATTTAATGAGTTTCAGACTAGCAGGGACATTTGATTGTGTTGCGAACGCTCTATGCAAAACTGTCGCTAGCTCTGTTTTTTCTTTTTGTTGTCGTGGGTGTTACATTTTCTATAGTTT
>JAESSQ010000258.1 GCA_016764035.1 Gammaproteobacteria bacterium | reverse complement strand
TGCCAACAGTCAATTAAACGACCCCAGTGCAGAGAGTGGTTTAGTCAGTTATTACAATTTCAATGCTGTAGACGGCGATGAAGTGGCAGACCTGGTGGGTAACAATACGCTTGTTATTCATAACGGCGCGTCAGTTGACGCTGCATACAATGCCTCGACGCCAGCAACGGTTGATGAAAATGCTGTGACTGCAACGGTGGTAGCAACGCTATCAACAACAGATGTTGACGCTGTAGACAGCCACTCGTATACCTTAATAGACGATACATCTGGTTTCTTTGAAATTGTGGGTAATGAAGTACGTGTCAGGGAAAATGCTGATATCGATTTCGAAATAGATGCAAGTCATGAAATAACCATTCTATCTACTGACAGTGAAGGTAATGAATACAGTGAAGTCGTTACTATCGCGGTTAATGATATTAATGAAGCACCGACAGATATCGTATTTTCTGCTAGTGGTGTGGATGAAAATTCAGTTGCTGGTACGGTGGTGGCAACATTATCAACGGTTGATGAAGATGCGGGTGAAACATTTAGCTATGCTTTAACCGACACTTCAGGTCTCTTTGAAATTACAGGAAATCAGATTGTGGTACGAGCCGGTGCTGACATCGATTTTGAAACAGCGATTTCACATGATGTTAGTGTGCAGGTGACTGACGCTGGCGGAAACATCTATACCGAAAATTTCACCATTGATGTAAATGATCTTGTAGAAAATCTGGCGCCCGATGCCGTAGATGATATAGCTGATGTTTTTACACCAGAAACAGCAACGCTGACCGCAGAATTTAATTTTGATAATGGTATTCCTGCCGCGAGTGTGGGTACGGTGGTCGCAGAAAATGATGGTCAAGTTGGTTCTGCCGCAGACTTTAGTGCTGCCAAGGTAGAAGCGACTGGACTTGACTTAAACGGTGCGGCTGGCGCACAGACAACGGTGTCGATGTGGATACAGGCGAATCCATCTGGTGGCTGGGAAATGCTGGCAGCATCTGACCGTTATGACATGGTGATGCTAAACGGTGATATTGGCTTTAATACCGCACGCGGTGATCTGTTTGGCAGCGACGCCAGTGAACTGGCCGACGGAGAATGGCATCATGTTGTTGGTGTATTTACTAATGGCGATATCAGCCAGAACAGTATTTATATCGATGGTGTAGAGCAAGTGATGTCACAGATACAGGGCACACCAAATAACAGCGTAGCCAACATAGATTCCAGTAACGGCAGTATGTATTTTGGTAGCTGGGGTGCTAATAACAACTACCGATTCAGCGGTAGCATGGACGAAGTTAAAGTTTATGATGGTGCTTTGACGGGCAACGATGTTAACGAACTGTATGGTTTCGAAGCCAATAATCTTCACTGGAACGGCGGTTCGTTAAGTACGCAGGAAGATACGGTATTAACGATTAATCCTGCGGAGTTACTGGTCAATGACACTGACCCGGATGGTGATGCGTTAACAATCAGTTCGGTACAAGATGGAGCCAATGGTACGGTATTACTTGATGCACAAGGCAATATCGTATTTACGCCCGATGCCGACTATAACGGAGAAGCAACATTTAGCTACACGGTTAGTGATGGTAACGGAGGCGAGGACACAGCAACCGTTACGTTAAATATAAGCAGTATCAATGATGTACCGACGATAGATGTGGTTAATAGCATTACGGTGGATGAAGATGGAAGCCAACAATTTATTTACAGTACGTCAGATATTGATAGCGACAGTGTAACGTTAACTGGCTCTGCTGAAAACGGGACGATTGTGGTTAATGGTAATGGCACGGTTACCTTCACACCCAATGAGGATTATTTTGGTAATGACACCATCACCTTAACCGCAACGGATAACGATGGTGGCATTACGACGCAACAAATAACCGTTACCGTTAATCCGATTGAAGATGCGCCTGATGCTGTAGACGATGGTAACTTTGAGCCACAGAATGCAACACTAACAGCCGAATTTAACTTTGATGGTGGTGTGCCATCAGCTATTGTCGGCTCAGTAACCGTTGAAGGTGACGGGCAAATTGGTTCGGCGGCCGATTTTAGTGCTGCCAAAGTTGAAGCAAGTGGTCTTGATTTAAACAGTGCAGCGGGTGCGAAGACAACCGTGTCGATGTGGATACAGGCAAACCCAGAAGGTGGCTGGGAGATGCTGGCGGCGTCTGATCGCTACGACATGGTAATGCTAAACGGTGATATTGGATTTAATACCGCGCGCGGTGACATGTTTGGTAGCGATGCCAGTGAACTGGCGGATGGTGAATGGCATCACATAGTGGGCGTGTTTACCAATGGCGACATCACACAAAATCAAATTTTTATTGATGGTGTAGAACAAGCCATGTCGCAGATACAGGGCACGCCGAATAACGGTGCTGCCAATATCGATTCCAGTAACGGCAGTATGTTTTTTGGTAGTTGGGGTGCCAATGATAACTACCGATTTAGCGGTAGTATGGATGAAGTAAAAGTTTTTGATGGCGTGTTAAGTAACCAGGAGATAAATACCTTACATAATCTTGAAGCAGCAAATATTAAATGGGATGCGACAACCTTAACCACCGATGAAGATACAGCGCTATTTATAGATCCGGCAACATTATTGGCGAATGATCTCGATGTTGATGGTGATACCTTATCGATTGTTTCTGTACAAGATGCCGAGAATGGTGTGGTAATGATCGATGGCGATGGAAATATTATATTCACCCCAGACGAGAACTACAGTGGCGAAGCAAATTTTACCTACACCGTTGATGATGGAAAAGGAAATACAGATACTGCAACGGTAACCTTAAATGTGGCATCGGTTAATGATGCACCTGTCGCTGTTGATGATGAAACTGTCTCGTTGATAGGAACTGTTTTAGTATCAGAAGACTTTGAGAATGGAGCAACAGGTTGGACCGATAACACGGTGACAGAAAGTAGCGGTAATGCAACTGATTTTCTTGGCCAGTTTGGTGGCACAGGCGGAAATGAAGGCGTTTCTAAGGCATTTGATTTTGGTGTTGAACATGCCGGCGAAACGGTGACTATCGAATTTGATATGTATGAAATAGATAGTTGGGATGATGAGCAGTTTAAGGTTTTTATAAATGGAGATGAAGTATCAAGTGATTATTTGTCACACTTCGGAAGAACCTGGAGTACGGAGGCTACCGATGAGCAGGACGGTGGGACAGAGCTCGATGCTATTGGTAGTAGTGGTCAATATTGGTTAGACCATGATGAATCGCACCATTATAGTCTTGAAGCAACGGTTGATGAAAGTGGTCTGGTACAACTTGGCTTTGGATCGACACTTAATCAAAGTATTTCTGATGAATCCTGGGGAATAGACAATCTTACTATTACAGCAGGTAATGACTGGACAGGGTCTGCCATTGAAACTAATGAAGATGTCAGCCTGATAATCAATGTAAGTGATTTATTATCGAATGATGTTGATGTTGACGGCGATACGTTGACGTTACTCAGTGTAAGTGCGACGGATGAAACACATGGCAGTGTTATATTAAATGGTGACGGTACTATTAGTTATACACCTGTGGCAGATTATAACGGCACAGCATCTTTTACTTACAGTGTAAGTGATGGGCAAGGCGGTAGTGATACGGCAACGGTATCGCTTAATGTTGTTAGTGTTAACGATAGCCCAACAGACATTACATTGCTTGGCAGCAGTGTCGATGAAAATTCTGCAGCAGGCACAGTCGTAGCAATACTCTCAACTGCGGATGTGGATACTAACGAAACGTTTACCTATACGTTAACGGATAACTCAGGACTATTTGAAATTTCCGGTGACCAGATTGTCGTAAAAGCGGGTGCGGACATCGATTTTGAAAATGCTGAAACGCATGATATTAGTGTCCAGGTGACAGACTCAAATGGTGAAACGTATAGCGAAAATTTCACCATCAATGTTAATGATATTAATGAAAATATTTCACCTAACGTGGTTGATGACACGACCATGGAATCGACTTTTACACTGCCTTCTGGCGGAAGAATTGTTTCAATAGAAAATGATGGTGCGACTGTTGCCGGCGCAATTGTAAGTGAAGGCGAAGCCCTGTCCAGTGTCGATCAGTGGTCGTTTAATCATAAGGGTGGCCCACTTATCATCGATGTATTAACGGAAAGTGGTGACAGCTTTATTGATATCGATGGTGACGGTGCTAAGGATCATGTCGATTCGATGATACGTTTATACGATAGTAACGGTAATCTGGTTATCGTTAATGATGACAGCGCACTAGGAACGGCCGACGGTTCAACGAACGATTTTTACAGCCATATTCAAGATTCCTATATTTCTATCGATGACCTACCCGCAGGTGAATACCAGCTTGCAGTCGGCTCCTGGGAGTTGACTGATGCTGAAGTCGCTGCTGACCAAAATGATAATTCGGATAAAGGCCGAGGTTATAACATCGAACAGGATCTGGGTCCTTATCAGATTAAGTTTACTGGCGACATATCTTTTGAAACGGTGGCTGATCTTACGACCGATGAAGATTCATCACTTGTTATTGATGTATTAGCCTATGACAATGACCCAGACGGTGATCCGTTAATCATTACTGACCCAGGTATCGCAACAGATGCAGATGGTAATGTTGTTGGTAGCACAGAAGTGGTCGAGGTAGAGGGTTCACAGCAAATACGATTCACGCCTAATGCTGTACTTAATGCAATGGCAGAAGGTGAGCGTGAAGTTATTACTTTTTCTTACACAGTAAGCGATGGTAATGGTGGTATTGAACAAGCAAGTGTTAGCATTACTGTTACCGGAAATAACGATAGTATTTCAGCCGTGGTTGACAGTGATGATTCTGCGAACTCAGTCGCAGAAAATATTGCTATAGGAAGTTACACGGGTATAACTCTTGAAGCCATAGATGCAGATGGCGATGCAGTTACTTATACAATCGATGCAGATGTGCCTTTTATTGTTGATGAAAATGGCAGAGTACTAACGAGTGAAGCATTAGATTTTGAAAGCACGGAATCGTATACCTTTGAGGCAACGGCAACATCGACAGACGGCACCACATCGACCAGTAGCTTTACAGTTAATGTATCTGATATTGAAGAGAGTACAGAAATACGTGGTACCTGGCGAAGTGAAACCATCAATGGCACAGATAATAATGATGTTATCTACGGTGAAGGTGGTAACGATATAATTAATGCTGGTGATGGCAATGATGTTTTAATCGGTGGCAGAGGCAATGATGTATTAATGGGCGGCGAAGGCGATGACACCTTTATTCAAAATGCAGGTGATGGTTACGATGTTATCTTAGGTGGCGAAGGAAATGATCGAGTTGTGCGTGGAAGTGGTGACGGTGATATTGGCATAACAGGTAACTTTGATGCGACGAATTCTATCGAGAGCATCGACGCAGGTGGTAACGATATTGCTGGAGACTGGCGCAGTCAAACCCTGGACTTTAGTGACACCAACTTGGAGAACGTTGATGAGATTCGAGGTGAAGGTGGTAATGACACTATCACCGGTACGTCGTCAGACGATACCATCGTTGGTGGCAGAGGCAATGATGTATTAATGGGCGGCGAAGGTGATGATACCTTTATTCAAAATGCAGGTGATGGTTACGATGTTATTTTAGGTGGCGAAGGAAATGATCGTGTTGTGCGAGGAAGTGGTGACGGTGATATTGGCATAACGGGTAACTTTGATTCGACGAATTCTATCGAGACTATTGACGCAGGTGGCAACGATATTGCCGGAGACTGGCGTAGTCAAACCCTGGACTTTAGTGATACTAATCTGGAGAACGTTGATGAGATTCGGGGTGAAGGTGGACATGACAGAGTAATAGGCAGCGCTGGAGATGATACGATTTCTGGTGGTGCTGGTAATGATCATTTAACGGGTGGTACGGGTGACGATGTTCTAATTGGTGGTTCCGGTAATGACTCAGCTTTTGGTGCAGGTGGAAATGATACCTACGTAATGGACCTTCTCGGCGGTAGTGATTACTTTTCGGGTGGTGACGGTGGTGGTTGGACAGATGCCATCGATGTGTCAGAGATGACGGTGATTGATCCTGATAATCCGTGGACCATAGAAGTTGATGGTGCGCAGGTGGAATATGATCTTGCAGCGGGGGCGTTAGCAATGAACCCTGATACTGTGGGTGTCATTACTTTTGGTGATGGCAGCGAGCTAAGTTTTGACGGTGTAGAACGCATCGAGTGGTGATGTCGCGTTTTATAACACGTTACTTGTCATTTCGACCATAGGGAGAAATCTTAAACTACC
>JAESSQ010000257.1 GCA_016764035.1 Gammaproteobacteria bacterium | reverse complement strand
TAATTGCTCGTTGAGTTCTGCAAAACTCCAATTTGCTGACACACCCTTTCCATTTACATCGATAATTTTCAGTGTTTTTTGTAAGGTCCGTCTATCTTGTTGCAAGATCGTTGCTTTATGTAAATCTGAAATTTTAAGCAACGCATCATTTCGATTACGCTGCTGATTTAAAGCATATTGGGTTTCCTCATCCAGCTGACGCATTTCTCCACGAATATTATTACCCGCTTGAACACGATCCAGCACAGCCAACGCGTGGTAAGTTAAGTCAGCGCTGTTCTGCCATTGTTCAGCAATGCGTGCGCCCTGAATCATTTTGTCTGTTTTTAAATTAACCGTACTGGCAATACGCGCTGTTTTTTCTACCGTTTCCACCCCTTCTTTTTGGTGCGTCTGAATATCTTGCGAAGTTGTTGAAACTTCCCTTATCTGCACTTCAAAAATTTTGGCTAAATTTGACAAGGCCCGAGCTTTTGCTTGTTCCGATTTTGAGGCGGAACCTGTAGCTGACAGATACTTAAAATTTGGGTACATATCTGGTTCGCCGTGAACCCATTCAGGCGAATCGCCGGTACTAAAAACGGCAGTCGATTGCATACATGCTGTAATTAATAGCACGCTCAATAATATTTTAACTTTGCATGTCATTTTTATTATATTCACTGTGTCACAACCTGGTTTAGTTTTGGTACGGGCGCACTCCAATGTTTAATTAAAAAACTGGTGCGTCTGGACTTAATAACAACGTTCTGCTTAATCACGTCAACCGGTTGACCTGCTGTATTAAGCATTTGAATTTGCACATCATGCTCACCAACGGGTAACTTTATTCGTTTTAATTCTATTGCTTGAGGTAGCGTTGTCCAGCTACGGGTATCCGCTCTTTCCGTTATCAAGTTAGTAATCGTCATTAAAAACCCGGCCAGTGCGCTACTTTCCCCTGCCGAATGTTGCGTATTGTACTTTACGACAGCGCGGGCAGTTGCTCTTAACATAATGCCTGGCATAGCCTGACCCAGAGAGTAACGTGCCAGTGCATCAATATCTTCCACTGTCTCCATCGAATAACGTTTATTATTTACGCTAACTTGTGGTGTATATAATCTTTTTTTATGCTGCTTATATGTCGGGAATGCCACACGTAAATTTTGCTGCACTTCTGTCGAAAATATAGGAATAGCTGTTTCACCACGTATAGGAGCAAGACCATTATGTAAGATTACCACTAACTCACCAAATTTCTTACTGACTTTAGGCGGCTTATATTTCGTCATATTAAATTCTTTTTTATACGACTTATATTCGCTCCATAATCGCTGCTTCGCTAACAACCGCAGCAAATCTTTCTTTAGACCAACAGGGGCGACAGGATATTGCTGGCCGCCTTTCTCTTTGTAAACCGTGTATGCCTTACGATAAGAAATAAGTGCAGAATCTTGTTCGCCTAGACTCTCGTATATCAGCCCTTCCAGATAACGAGTAAAAGCATCTTCCTCAGGCTCGTCACCCCATTCCATCATTTTTACGTTTGCCTGTAGCATCTCCACACGTGCACCATCAATCTGACCTATCTGGATATAATTCATTGCCATGTAGGCGTGCAGTAACAACTGTTCATAACGATCACCCTCATAACCACGTAAGGTTTCATTTATGGCTATAGCTGCTAGATTTTCTGTAATGCTGACGCCATACAGTTTTTCAATTTCCTGTTTCGCAACTTCAAGAATTTCGTTACTGCCCACATAATCACCGTTTATGCGACGTAACATACCTTTATCAAGCGAGGCAATAACTTCTTCTTGATCTGGGTCTTTTTGCTCAGCAATGGCGAGAGACAGCTCAGGTTTTCCCTGAAGCAAGCCATCGCGCATGGTGGTGGCATGACTACCATAACTTGCACATGACTGTATTAAAATACATATCCCTATGAGCAGTATCGACCTAACACACACCATCTGACAAACGTTTTTTCTGAGTACAACAGCCTGTTCAATTAACATAAAGAATCATGTATTACCGTCAAAAAAAATCAATATAAAGCCTTCTTTTGGCTTATGTTATTTGCAGTACGATACACCGCTATTTATAAACGAAAGCCACCCTTTTCAACAGTTTTCTTGATTTTTTTCTGGCCAGCCCAAACTTTACGATTACTGCCCAGTTGAATCAGTGTTAAATCTATCTGATAAAAACGCGCCTGTTCACCACTGACGGCATCAACGATGGTATTGATTGAACCTTGCAGCATAAAGTCAGCGCCAACTTCCTGGCCTAACGCTTTTCGTGTTTCTTCTGTGGAATTTAAATCCTGGTCTTTAACTTCACTACGAACTTCGTCACGCTCACTTGCAGAAGCTACAAATTCGACCTCTCCCGAGTTAATTAACTCACGCTCCATGTCAGCAACAAAAGTGCGCGTATTGATGTGTTCGTGGCTAAGGTTGCGTACCGTGCCAACAATAACTGTTGGCGATTTTCCTTCGCTACGATTAAATTTTGATAACCAACCGCGTGACAGTACGTCTTGAATCATTTCTTCTGCCACCAGACGTGAATCAGTATCGTTCCATTTTCCACTTAGATCGGTAACAGAGTCAGAATCAACCCGCGTTACTGTCGGGTTACATGCTGCCAATAAAAATAATACGCCTGATAATATTATTAACTGACCTGTTTTGAGTAATGTTGTGCTCATGTCTATGCTCCTTTATCCGTAGATTATTTTCTAATTATTATATATACATTACTATTAGTATAAGTGAAGAATATATAACACTATAACCGTCCATTAAACCAGAAATATTTCCATATCCATCTAAACGCCTGCGATAACCAACTAGTCATAAAGTGCACGCATAAAAAATAGATACACGGCCGCAGATTAGCAAGCTATGTTTTGCTGAGATTTTTAGCGAGAAGTTGCACTACGCTGACGCAACAGGTATGGTCGCGACATGAAAAACATCGATACCATGCTACATGCGCGTTGGGTTGTCCCTGTAGATAACAAGCAACGTTTTCTCGAAAAGCATTGTATCGCTGTGCACGAAGGTAAAATTATCGATATCTTACCTAGCACGCAAGCTCATTTAAAATACAACGCAAAAGTAAATCGTCACTACGAGCAACATGCATTAATACCTGGACTAATCAACAGTCACACCCACGCGGCGATGAGCCTGTTTCGTGGATTGGCTGACGATCTAAATCTCATGGACTGGCTAGAAAATCATATCTGGCCAGCAGAAGCTGAACACGTCAACGAAAGTTTTGTACATACCGGTAGCGAACTTGCTATCGCTGAAATGATTCGTAGTGGCACCACCTGTTTTAATGACATGTATTTCTTCCCGGATGTCACTGCAAGCCTGGCAGCAGACATTGGTATCCGTGCGTCCATTGGTTTAATTCTTATCGACTTTCCTACGGTATGGGCAAATAACAGCGCCGAATATATCGATAAAGGACTGGCCGTATTTGACCGCTATAAAGGCCATGATCTTATTCAAACGGCCTTTGCGCCACACGCACCTTACACGGTATCGGACGATTCCCTAAAACAGATACGTACACTTGCCGACGAACTTGAATTAAATATTCATATGCATATTCATGAAACCGCATTTGAAGTTAATGAAGCGAAAAAAAATAACGGACGCCGACCACTAGCTCGGCTAAATAAACTGGGTATCCTATCGCCTTCTCTGCAAGCCGTACACATGACACAGCTAGATGATGATGAAATAGCATTGTTAGCAAACAGCGGCAGCCATGTCATTCACTGTCCCGAGTCAAACATGAAGCTTGCCAGTGGTATCTGTCCGATTAAAAAATTACTCGATAAAGGCGTAAACGTAGCGCTTGGCACTGACAGCAGTTCCAGCAATAATGATTTAGACATGTTTGGCGAAATGCGATCCGCAACCCTGCTGGCAAAAATAAGTAACATGGATGCAACCGCTGTTTCCGCCGAACAGACATTACAGATGGCAACCATCAATGGCGCAAAAGCATTAGGCATAAGCGAAATAACAGGCTCGATAGAAATAGGTAAATCTGCTGATATCGTCGCCGTAAATTTCGATACAATAGAGACTATGCCAGTGTATGATCCCGTCTCACATCTGGTCTATTGCAGCTCACGCGACCATGTAACAGACGTATGGATAGCCGGTAAACAAGTTTTAACCGACCGCGTGCTAAATACCATTGATGAAAACAAGTTAAAGCAGGCCTGCTATAAAGCTTGCAAACAAATAAAAAAACAAGATCATATTAAATGATAATATTCAGTATCTTATGATTAAATTTTAAAGAAAATTATATAATAAATCGCCAATTATGATACACACAGCAAATATAGATCCTGCAGAAATTAAAAAATTTGAAGACCTGGCATCACGCTGGTGGGATGAGCAAGGTGAATTTAAACCACTGCACGAGATGAACCCACTACGTTTAAATTTTATCAATAGTGGCTCACCGCTGGCAGATAAAAACGTCATCGATATCGGTTGCGGCGGTGGCATACTCAGTGAGAGCATGGCAAGTTGTGGCGCCACCGTAACAGGTATCGACATGGGCAAAGCACCTCTATCAGTTGCTCGTTTACACGCCATGGAAAGTGATCTCGATATCGATTACCAACAGATAACTGCAGAGGCGATGGCCGAGCAGAAACCCGCCACCTATGATGTCATCACCTGCATGGAGATGCTCGAACATGTGCCTGACCCAGCCTCTATCATCAAGGCATGTTCCACTTTGATCAAACCTGGCGGCTCGGTTTATTTTTCGACCATTAACCGTAATCCAAAATCATACGTATTCGCTATCGTCGGTGCTGAGTACCTGATGAAATTGTTACCACGTGGCACCCATGATTATGCAAAATTTATCAAACCTTCTGAGCTGGATACATGGGCTAGAGACGCTGGCCTAAAACTGGAGAATTTAAAAGGTGTGAACTATAACCCTTTTACAGGTTTGTTCAGCCAGTCACAGAATGTCGATGTTAATTATATGGTGCATTACACACGAGCAGATAACGCAAGATATTAATATGCAATATAAATTCCACCGTGCCAACCAATATGCCTAACAGTAAAATTACAACCGTTCTTTTTGATCTGGACGGCACATTGGTTGATACGGCCCCTGATATGGCTGCTGCACTCGACATCCTGTGTGACGAAGAACAACAAAGTCACCTGCCTTATTCACAGGTGCGCCCTATCGTATCAAATGGTAGCGTCGCATTAATCACACTTGCTTTTGGTAAAACTCTCAGTGAAACAAAGCTAAACAGATTAAAAAAACGCTATCTCGAAATCTATCAAGACAACCTTAGTGTTCACTCTCAACTATTTGATGAAATGGATGCCTTGTTACTACATCTTGAGCAACACGACATTTTATGGGGCGTAGTCACCAATAAACCAGGGTGGTTGACAGAACCTTTAATGCAATCACTAGGCTTGCAACAACGTGCCGCCTGTATTGTCAGCGCAGACACCACAGCCAATCGAAAACCTCATCCGGAACCTATGCATTACGCCTGTAAATTAACCAAAACAAAACCAGATGCATGTCTATACGTCGGCGATGCAAAACGTGATATCGAAGCAGGTCAAAACGCAGGCATGAAAACCGTTATAGCGGAATATGGATATATTGGCGATTGGGAAAACATCGATGACTGGCAGGCAGACTACCGCATACAAAGTCCTGAACAACTACTGGCCTTTTTATAAAACACATATATCTGTCTGCAAGAAATTTAATTGGCAAAACAATTTAATTAAAGTTTTCAAATGATTGCGTCGAGAAGTTAAGCATATAAAAGAACTAAAAATATTTACAAATCATGACGAAGCAAATACTTTAATTTTTAACCCTTACTATATCTGCTGCTAAAATTCGAAATAAAAAAATGACAAATAAGCTGACAATGAATACATTTTACAAAAACACATCCACCATGAAGTTTTTTTCATGCATGTCCTTCTTGCTTTTATTTTTATGTACACCTTCTTTGTTGTATGCGTCATCAGGCGCTGAGCACGAACCAATAGACTTGACTAACGCCGGCATCGGATTTGCAGCACTCGCAATTTTTGTGTTTGCTTATCTATTAGTTATGGCCGAAGAATTCATCCATCTTCGTAAATCAAAACCGGTCATTATCGCTGCTGGCATAATTTGGGGAATGATTGGTTGGTATTACACACAACACGGCATGTCTGAATTAGCCGAGCAAGCAGTACGCCATAATCTGCTTGAATATGCTGAGCTGATGCTGTTCCTATTAGTTGCCATGACCTACGTCAACGCGATGCAAGAGCGTCAAGTTTTTGATGCATTACGATCATGGCTTATCAATAAAGGTTTTGGCTTCCGTCAATTATTCTGGCTCACCGGCATCCTGTCTTTTTTCATCTCTCCCATTGCTGACAACCTGACTACTGCACTGCTAATGTGCGCTGTGGTATTAGCCGTCGGTGGTGATAACGTAAAATTTATTTCTATTGCATGTATTAATATCGTCGTCGCAGCCAATGCCGGTGGTGCGTT
>JAESSQ010000003.1 GCA_016764035.1 Gammaproteobacteria bacterium | reverse complement strand
GGAAAGATGGTTTAACTCTGCCGATTTGGTTTGACAGTAATTTTGCATGATGACTGTAATATCGACTGAGGGATTATCTCTGCCAGTGAGTTTTGGGTTGTTTATACTGCCGGTGAGTTGTACTGCCGGGCGTGGAATGCCTAAGCCAGCTTCGACTTCGGGGCAAGCAGGAACCAGTTCGAATGTTTTGCTTAATTCGTTTAGGACGATATCGTTTGCTTTTGATTTGCCATCGTAGCGTACAGCATCGCCAAGCAGGCATTGGCTTACACCGACTAGCGGTTTATGTTTTAGAGTCAAGATCCCTCTTCGTAAATAACACTCATTCGGGATGACGATGATGGAAGGGGTTTTCTTTTAGGTATAGATCCTTCGTCGCCTGTAAAACAGCTCATTCGGGATGACCCTAATGAAAGGGGTTTTCTTTTAGGTATAGATCCCTCTTCGTAAAAAACACTCATTCGGGATGACCCTAATGAAAGGGGTTTCATTAGGGTCACTTTTTTGCACCCATGCCTATTGCGCGTTGTCTTGAGGTGTTGGCGGCTACTGCCAGTTTGCCGGCGTCCCAGTTGGGCATGGTTTCTGGCCAACCAAACATGTGCGCGGTGAGTATTTCACATAAGGCGTCGATATGCTCGCTGCTGTCATTTAAACAAGGGATGTAATGAAAGCTTTCTCCACCGGCGGCAGCGAATATGGTTTTATTTTCTATTTGAATTTCTTCCAGTGTTTCAAGGCAGTCAGAAGAAAAACCTGGGCATATGACATCAACTGTTTTGATGCCTTTAGCCGGTAGTTCATTTAGGGTGACGCTGCAATAGGGTTCTAACCAGGGTTCTCGACCGAAGCGCGACTGGAACACGACTTCCCACTCGGTTTCTTTTAACGCCAATTTTTCTGCAACCAGTCGTGCCGTCTTCTGACAATGGCAAAAATACGGGTCGCCATTATCGATGTAGCGCTGCGGGATGCCATGAAAAGAAAACAGCAGCAATTCACCACGTTTGTTTTCGGCCCACTGTTTTGAAATGCTGTTTGCCAGTGCTTTTATATAGTCAGGGTGATCGTGGTAATGATTAATCATGCGCAGGTCGGGCAACCAGCGCCAGTCTTTGAGCACATCGGTTACCTGGTCAAACACGGCGGCGGTGGTGGTGGCAGAATACTGCGGATAGAGAGGTAATATTAGTAAGCGTCGTGCGCCAGCTTTACGTAATCCTTCGAGACCGTTTTTGATGGAGGGTTTGCCATAGGTCATGGCCATGTCGACAATCACATGGCCGCGAAATCGGCTCTCCAGTTTTTTCTGTATAGCCTGTGTCTGTAGCCGGGAATAATGAATTAGTGGTGAGCCGTTATCGGTCCAGATCTTTTTATAGGCTTTGGCTGATCGCGATGGACGTATACGTAGAATCACGCCATGCAGAACGAACCACCACAACACACGATTGCTTTCAATTACACGAGGGTCGGATAAGAATTGTGCAAGGTATTTTCGTACGGCAGACGGTGTTGGTGCATCGGGTGAGCCAAGATTGACCAGAAGTATGCCCAGTTTCTCCTGTGCGCCGTGTTGGTGACTAATTTTTTCGGACATGATGGTTTATTGTTGTATTAGTTTATGAAGTGATTGGTGCGAGAAGACTGCCAGATTTATTCGGCATGCTCAAGTTATTCATTGCGCTTGGCTCTTATCGTGTGAGTTTTATTATCTATTCGTTTAGTATGGCATAGTAACTTTGGCGTAAACATGGAGTTGCTTTTGAGATTGCTGTATCATATCGCCCATTATTTTCTGTAGAGACTTCGGGAGTTCCCATGCCAACAAGGCTGGTTGTACCAAATGAAATTGCACCGGGTGAGAGACGCATAGCGTTGTCGCCAGAGGTGGCTAAAAAACTTAGCGCAACAGGTGTAAGTATTTCTATGCAGCAAGGCGCTGCTTTGTCATCTTATTTTAAAGATGAAGATTTTAGCGATGTGGAAACTGTCGCTGATGCAGAGGCACTGTATAAAGACGCCGATGTTATTTTTAAAGTTACGCCGCCGACGCTCGACGAACTCAAGCAGATGAAAGATGGCTGTACCGTGGTCGGCTTTATGATTCCGAGTAAAAACGCCGAGATGATGCAGTTAATGTGCGATAAGAAAATTACCTCGCTAGCGATGGAGCTGGTGCCACGGATTACCCGTGCACAGTCGATGGATGCGCTATCTTCACAGGCATCTATCGCCGGCTACATGGGTGTGCTGATGGCGGCGCAACTGGCACCGGTATTCTTCCCGATGTTAACCACCGCAGCAGGTACTATTCGCCCAGCAAAAGTATTGGTTATTGGTGTTGGTGTTGCGGGCTTGCAGGCTATTGCTACGGCGAAACGTCTGGGCGCAATTGTCGAGGCGTACGATGTGCGCTCGGCGACACGTGAACAGGTGGAGTCTTTAGGCGCTAAGTTTGTTGATACTGGTGTGAGCGCGGATGGCGAAGGTGGGTATGCGCGTGAGTTAACCGATGATGAAAAACAGCAGCAGCAAGATGTGTTGGCAAAGCATATCGCGATGTCGGATGTCATCATTAGTACAGCTGCCATTCCTGGCCGACCTTCACCAAAAATTATTAATGAAGCCATGGTCGAAGATATGAAAACCGGTGCGGTGATTGTTGATTTGGCTTCTGAAGGTGGTGGTAATTGTGTCCTGACTCAGCCGGGCGAAACCATCGAATATAAAGGTCGTGTAACAATTCACGGGCCATTAAATGTGGCGGGTGAATTACCGATAAATGCTAGTGGTATGTATGCCAAGAATTTATTTAATCTGGTGTCACCGTTTATTACTGAAGATGGCAACCTGGAGTTAAACTTCGAAGATGATGTTATTGCTGGTTGTGTCTTGACCCGCGATGGTGCCATTGTGCATGCGCAGTATAAAGATAAATAAGGTTAATAATTATGATTGAAGGTCTACCCGCGTTATACATATTTATGCTGTCTGCTTTTACCGGCTACGAGGTTATTAGCCGCGTACCGGTTATTTTGCATACACCGTTGATGTCTGGCTCAAACTTTGTTCACGGCATCGTGTTAGTCGGTGCCATGATTGTCATGGGCGAGGCCGAAGGCACACTGCAGTTAACTATCGGCTTTGTCGCCGTAGCTATGGCAGCGGGTAATGCTGTCGGTGGTTATGTGGCAACCATTCGTATGCTGGAAATGTTTCAGACCAAACCTAAAGCTTCGACCAACAAGGGAGGAGCGTAGTCATGAGTTATATTATCGATGCCATTTATCTGCTCACCGCTGCCGTTTTTATTATCGGTTTAAAACAAATGTCCTCGCCAGTAACGGCACACCGCGGTATCGTCTGGGCAGGAATTGCCATGGTGGTGGCAACCCTGGCGACTTTTGGTGCGCCGCAGATAACGCTGGATTTAGGCAGTATTAATCTACAGTTGATGCTGGTGGCAATCATTGCGGGTTCATTGGCGGCTTATATTACTGCTAAACGTGTTGCCATGACGGATATGCCGCAGATGATTGCGATGTATAACGGCATGGGTGGTGGTGCCGCAGCGGCTATTGCTGCTGTGGAATTGGTGAAGCTGTCTGACGGCGGGCAGTCGCATGGCTTGACCATACAGGTGCTGGCTGTTCTTGGTGCCGTTATTGGTTCTATATCACTTACTGGTTCAGCGGTTGCGTTCGCAAAATTGCAGGGCTTAATGAAGAAAACCGTACGGTTGCCTTTGCATCAGGTACTGAACATTGGCTTATTAGCAGCGGTTTGTATTTTTGGTTATCTGGTCGCAACAGGTACGCCAGTTAGTTTTGCACACGTTGCTATTTTCTTCATACTGGCGCTTATTTTAGGTGCCATGGTAACGCTACCCATCGGTGGTGCGGATATGCCGGTGGTTATTTCACTGTTCAATGCTTTAACAGGTCTGGCGGTCGCGTTTGAAGGTTTCGTGTTAAATAATGCGGCGATGATTATTGCTGGTACGGTGGTTGGTGCAGCCGGTACCTTGTTAACGCAGCTGATGGCTAAAGCCATGAATCGTCCGATTTCAAACGTGCTATTTAGTAGTTTTGGTAGCGACAGTGGCGTGGCGGTCGAAGAAGATATTGAAGGCAGCATGAAAGAGATTCAGGCAAATGATGCGGCCATCATGATGGCTTATGG